>JASEHD010000174.1 GCA_030019075.1 Bacteroidota bacterium | reverse complement strand
CAGACACTTCAGGATTCATCTGCATGATTTTCTGAAGCAGCTCAATACCTTTCATCTCAGGCATCTCAAGGTCGGTGATGACAAGATCGTATGGCTCTACAACAAGTTTATCATAAGCAGCTCTGCCATTGTTTGCCTCGGTTACTGTATATCCTTCTTTTTTCAATATATACGAAACGGATTCACGAATAATCTGTTCATCATCGACGACTAATATTTTTTCTGGCATAGGATAGTTTTTAAGAAAAGGTGTTTATTTTGTTAAATAGTTCTGGAATAAATTGGTTTTTCTTTTTGCAATTTTGAAAGATATGCATCGAAACACATTGCAATATTCCGGAGAAACATCCTTCCGGTTTCTGTCACCTGCAGCATTCTTTCGTTGTGTTGGATTAGTGCATCGTCCATAAGCGGTTGAAGTTTTTCCAAAGTTTCACAAAAATATTCTTTGAAATTGATATGATACTTCCTTTCAACTTCCTGGATGTCGAGTATGAGATCGCACATCAATCTCATGATAACATATTTCCGAAGTTGATCATCGAATGACATTTGATATCCAACTTCGGTAGCAAAACCGCCAGCATCAAATGCTTTATAATAATCGGATAATAGTTTCGAATTCTGGGCATAGTTGTTTGCGAAGTGACTGATTGAGGACATACCGATTCCGAAAAGATCACAGCCGGCTTTTGTAGAATATCCCTGAAAATTTCGATGGAGGGTTTTTTCCATCTGTGCTATTGTTAGTTCGTCATCAGCTTTGGCAAAATGATCCATTCCAATGTAAATATATCCTGCCTCTGTAAATTTATAAATCGTCCGCAGAAGAATCTTCAGCTTGTTTTCCGCTGTTGGTAACTCCTCTGGTTTCATAAGCTTTTGATGCGGTTTCATCCATGGAACATATGCAAAATTATATACTGCAATGCGATTAGGTGATATTTCAATAATCTTATCGAGTGTTTTCTCGAACGATTCAACAGTTTGAAGCGGTAATCCATAAACTAAATCAATATTGATACCTGAAAATCCTAATGAGCGAGACCATTCGATTGCCTGTCGAGTAATTTTTTCACCTTGATTTCGGTTTATTACTGCGAGGACTTTTTCGTCGAAATCTTGTACGCCCAGGCTGATCCGATTGAAACCACTAAACCGTAACGTTTCCAGATGTTTCATAGTCAAATCTCTCGGGTCAATTTCAATGCTTACTTCTGCATACTCGTTAAATTGAAATCGCTTCTTGATGAATGATGTCAAATCAGATATCTCGAGTGGGGTTAAATATGTCGGTGTGCCTCCACCCCAATGCATCTGAACAACTTTTCGCTGAGGCTCAATATATGATGATAGTAACTCGATTTCTTGTTTGAGATAATGAATATACTCCCTAATGCGTTCTCGGTTCTTAGTAATAATAGATGTGCATCCGCAAAAGTAACAAAGGGTATCACAAAACGGGATATGAACGTAAAGCGAAATATCAGTAGTATTTTCAGGTTGATTTGTTTTTTTTAATTCTTCTTTATATTGTTCGTTACCAAAGATCTTCGAAAACATCGGCGCGGTCGGGTAGCTCGTATATCTGGGTCCAGGACGATCGTATTTCTTCATCAATACGGTTAAATCAGAATCTGACATTTTTTCATCTTGTATCATAATATCTTTTTATATATTTCTTGAGAACGCTGTAAATGATTTAAGAAAATCTTCAATCGTTATGCCATAAATTCTAAGAAAAATATATGAAATTCTAATTAAAAAAAGAATAATTTCTTAATCTTGAAAAAAATATTATCCATATTTTCAACAGTGAGAAAGAAAAATACGATGGTTTATTGGCTTACCTGTAATTGTTGTTAATAATGATATATTGCTGTTATTGGAATTGTTTTTGTTAAAGTATTGAATATTCTAAAACGAATTTTAAACATCCATCGTGAGTGATTTAAAAAAGACAGACCAAGATTTTACAAAGGTCGTTGTTATTGAGCGTAATAATTTTGATTTTCTCTTTGATGTATTGACAAAACGGGGGTATCACGTCATTGGTCCTACACTTAATGAAGGTGCAATTATCTACGATACAATACGCAATAGTAATGACCTTCCTCTGGGTTGGATTGACGAACAAAATTCAGGGAAGTATCGATTGCTTAAGCAGGGTAATCAGGCGCTCTTCGGTTTTAATAGCACACCGCAATCATGGAAACCCTTCTTACATAAACCAAGGGCTCGATTGTGGCAGTCAAAACGAGATGGAAATAAATTCACAATCATACCCGAAGCCCCTGAAAACCGGAAATTTGCTTTTCTCTGTGTTCGATCATGTGACCTGTATGCAATCTCCATACTTGATAAAGTATTTATTGACAGCCCCTTTAGTGATAGCCAATACCGATTTCAACGCTCAGACATTTTCATCGCTGCAGTTAATTGTACACATGCCGGAGGAACATGTTTTTGTTTATCGATGAACACCGGTCCAGAAGTAACTGAAGGGTATGATATTGTGATGACAGAAGTCGTTGAAAATGATCGCCATTATTTTGTGGTGTCGGCGGGTACACCCAAGGGCTGGGAAATTCTCCACGATATTCCTTACACGGAAGCGAATACTCACGATATTGAAACAGCAGCAAGATTGGTAGATAAAACCAAAACAGAAATGGGACGCGCTATCGATACAACTGGAATTAAACAAATGCTGTACAATAATTCTGAGAGTCCTCGCTGGCAGGAGATAGCAAGGCGATGCCTGACGTGCGCCAATTGTACGATGGTATGTCCAACCTGCTTCTGCTCAACGATTGAAGATGTCACCGATCTTACTGGAGACGAAGCAGAGCGATGGCGAAAATGGGATTCGTGTTTTACTATGGATTTTTCATATATACATGGAGGTAGTATTCGTCCCTCGGTATTTTCCCGATATCGACAGTGGCTCACACACAAATTTGCTGCATGGCAGGATCAGTTTGGCACGTTTGGCTGTGTCGGTTGCGGGCGATGTATTACATGGTGTCCAGTCGGTATTGATGTTACTGAAGAAATCAATTCAATTAAAAATAGTGAACAAAATAATCCATCGAATATTTTAATAAAGGAGAACAGATGATGGAAACTCTTGAAATACTGCTTAGTGAACATCCATTCCTCAAAGGGCTTGATCACGAACATATTCACTTAATCACTGGATGTGCTTCTAATGTCCGTTTTGATGCGAGCCAAATAATTTTCCGAGAAGGTGAAGAAGCAAATCAGTTCTATATAATAAGGCAAGGAAAAGTTGCATTGCAAATTTATACTCCCGGACAAGGATCAATTATTATTGATACACTAACTGAAGGAGAAGTGCTTGGCTGGTCGTGGTTAATTCCGCCATACCAGTGGAGGTTCGATGCGGTTGCTACTGAGCTTACACGAGCAATAGCGCTTGATGGTAAATGTCTCCGTAACAAGTGCGAAGCTGATCATAGTCTTGGATATGAGCTGCTGAAAAGGTTCGCATCTATTGTCGAGCAGCGGCTCGAATCTACACGGATAAGATTAGTTGATATGTATGGCGACAAACCGTAAACAAAAAACCGATATAGCTGCATCAATTGAGATGATGCCTGAATTTTTCAGCATTACAAGGGCACAAAAAGAAACACACGACACATTTACTTTCGATCTAGAACCCCCGAGTGATGGATTCAAATTTGCACCGGGACAATTTAACATGCTTTACTTGTTTGGTGTTGGAGAGGTTCCCATTTCTATCAGCGGTGATCCTGCTGACCACGAGAAACTCGTACATACGATTCGTGCCGTTGGAAACATAACTAAGAATATGCAGAAATTGAAGAAGGGTGATGTTCTCGGCGTCCGTGGTCCATTTGGAAACAGTTGGCCCATCGGAGAATCAATAGGAAATGATATTGTTATTGTCGCAGGTGGTATCGGTTTAGCACCGTTGCGTCCCTCGATTTATCATGTGCTTTCTCACCGTGAAAAATATGGAAAAATAGTTCTCCTCTATGGAACACGGACACCTGAGGATATTCTGTATAGAACAGAGATTGAGGGATGGCGTTCACGGTTCGATGTTGAAGTTCTCGTAACAGTCGATCGTGCAACATCCGGCTGGAGGGGTGTTGTCGGTGTGGTTACAAATCTTATCTCTCGCTCACACTTTGATCCCTTTAATACTGTTGCAATGATTTGTGGACCGGAAATCATGATGCGATTTACAATTCAAGAACTCCAGAAACACGGCGTATCGTTTGAGAATATCTACCTCTCAATGGAACGAAATATGAAATGCGGTATCGGTTTCTGTGGACATTGTCAGTATGGACCAACATTTATTTGTAAAGATGGACCCATTTTCCCATACCCCACAGTCAAAGACCTCTTTATTAAGAGAGAAATCTAGTGTCAAGTCAACTTGATAATGTCGTATAATATTCGTAGCTTTAGGTCAAA
>JASEHD010000173.1 GCA_030019075.1 Bacteroidota bacterium | reverse complement strand
CTCCACTTGTTCACTCTCATCATTTAAAGAATCATCATAAATCTGCAGGAACCCTCGGAAATTATATTTTGATGAAGTCGCTTTGAACAAGAATATCCCACCCTCCACCAGTACTGTAGTTACCTCAAGAATCGCCGCTTCCATCTGGCACGCAACAAAACGATTCCAGATCAATTCATACAATCGGAATAAATCTTTTTCAAGATATTTTTTAACTCTGTTCGGACTATATTTCATCGATGTTGGTCGAATTGCTTCGTGTGCATCTTGTGATGTTTTTTTCTTTCGATATACATTAGGGTGTTTTGGTAAATACTCTTTTCCATAATTAGAAGAGATAAATTCTCGTACCTCACTTACAGCGTCGTTACTTAAACGTGTAGAATCTGTACGCATATATGTAATAAGACCAACCAATCCTTCGTCCCCGATTTCGATACCCTCGTAAAGTTTCTGGGCTAATTTCATGGTCCGACTTGCTGAGAGCCTAAGTTTGCGGGATGCTTCTTGTTGTAAGGTGCTTGTAATAAATGGTGGTAACGGATTTCTCTTCGTTTCTCTTTTCTGGACATCTGCGATTACGAATGATTGCTTCTGAATTTTTTCGATATACTCCGCTGCATCATTCTGAGATGGGATATATGCGTACTTATCCATTGTACCTTTGTGCTGAATCTCTGCAAGTGTATCTTTCGCTGGTACGATTAATTCTTTACTATCTATCCTAAATAACTTTGCATAGAACAAATCACCCTCGGTCGTTTTGAATTCACCTATTATTGACCAGTATTCTATAGGAAGAAAACTATTAATAGCTACTTCCCGCTCACAGATTAATCGTAACGAAACCGATTGCACCCTACCTGCGGATAAACCATAGAAAAGTGTTTTCCAGACGAACGGACTGACCATATAACCGACGATCCTGTCCATAACTCTTCGCGCTCGCTGGCTTGCAACCAAATTTTGATCTATTTTTTTAGGATCTTTCATGGCTTCTGTGATACCGCGATCCGTGATCTCATGAAAAAGAACGCGATAAACGTTATCATTTACTTCGTTAATCTCTTCAACAATATCCGCCCCTATCGCTTCGCCCTCGCGATCAGGGTCGGTGGCTATATAGATTGTCTCCGATTTGCCTGCAGCTTCGCGCAAGTTTATTATAACTTCTTCTTTTCCCTTAATGGTCTCGAATGTTGGTACATAACCGGCATCAATGTTTACACCTAAATTACTCTTCGGTAAATTCTTTATATGACCAACCGATGCCTGAACTATGTAATCCTTGCCTAAATATTTATTGATCGTCTTAGCTTTAGCTGGAGACTCGACTATGATTAATGATTTTTTCATCTATTCAAAATTTTCGTAAGATATAAATTTTCTCTCGTTGTCATACGCTCTCGTTCATCTCTGGTGTTGTCTTTATACCCGCTGAGATGTAATATGCCGTGGATGACCAAACGAGTATATTCTTCTTTGATTGAAACATATAATTCTTTGGCTTGACGGCGTGCTTTATCCAGATTAATATATACTTCACCCTCTATCTTTTTATTGTCATAACCAAGCGGAAAACTTATAACATCGGTTGTGTACCAATGGTTGAGAAATGCAGCGTTTAGTTTCTTCATTATTTTATCGGTTGTGAAGATAATATTTATTTCAGCAGATAAGACTGATTCACTTCTGAGAACATATCGAGCTGAACGAATAGTTCCGTTACGTTGTATCTTATTTTGGGGATGGTCATTGAATACATTTATTTTGATCATTATTATTTTTGCTTTGATTCTTTCGGTTTTGCCGGTAAAATCGTCTCAGAAAGGGATAAAGCAATACCAGACAACATCACCTCCGGTCCTAAACGAGTAAAATCGCCTGAGAGGATTTCTTTGTCGACATTAGCATATAACGAACAACCACATTCCTTTTCCACAATAAGACCCGAAAGTTTCCCCTCATTCTCACTTACAAAAGTAATCTCATTTAACATTTTACTGACAACATAACCAGAACAAAAGTGAAGTTGAAGATGGGTTGTCGGAGTGTATACTGATATTAAATTTCCATATCGTTTACCGATTTTAATGTTCGGATAAATTTCGAGTGATAATCTCCTCGACGTTCCTTTTCCCCCTATTTCAAATCTGTAATTATTTCCTTTATGCTTCGGAACGACACTGAGAATTCGACTTATCTTCTTAATGTCACTTTCTTTAAAAGTAAATGACATCTGATTGAAAACCTTTCTGTATATATTTATCATTGTCAATATAACGACTGATGCCTATTAATGTCAAATTAAAAATTTTATATCTCTATTTCCATCCCTTCAGCCGCAGCGAGACAATCGAATTTATAGTGCCGGTTTCGTATTTCTTTTTTACATGTTTTTAAAATATCGTCTATCTTATCGTCATTATGGCTTGGATCATGATGAAAGAGAATCAACCGTTTTACCTTTCCTTCCGCGGCGGCTTTCAATGTAAAGAGATAATGAGAATGACCCCATCCAACCCGATCAACATATTCTTCCGGCGTATAAGTAGCATCATGAATTAAGACATCTGCATTATGAATAAAATCGAATATACGCTGATTAGGATCAGACTTAGAGCGGGAATATTTTTCGATAATGATTTTTTCTACATTACGCATCGCCCGTGCCACACGTTGATCAAACGGTTCATTGTCACTAATGTACACAATCGATTTTCCACCATGTGTAATCCGATATCCCATAGCGAACGTAGGATGATTCACATATATCGTTTTCACTGTTGCATCAAATACTGAAATTTCCTCTTCTTCAACATGACAGAATTTTATGGTCGCTTTCAATTCATTCAGCTGTATCGGAAAATAAATTTTGTTCATCTGGTCTGAGATCATTTTTTGTAAAGAGACCTTCTCCGTCGAGCCGCTCACGATTGTTAACTCGTTGCCTGATACGAACGCAGGTTTAAAAAAGGGGAACCCCTGAATATGATCCCAATGAGGATGCGAAATAAGCAGGTAGGCTTTTATTGATTCTCCATCTTCGATTAACTTTTCACCTAAATTTCTGATGCCGGTTCCAGCATCAAGAATGATTAATTCGTTATCACCTAAGCGTAGCTCAATACATGGAGTGTTACCACCATAGCGGAAAGTGTGTTTCCCGGGTGTGGAGATAGAGCCGCGTGTTCCCCAAAATTTTAATTTCATTCGTTCCCTTTACTGATCATAGCTTCAATAGGATTATATGAAAAACTTATTGGAATATCAACTATTTGCTCGATGTTTCGAATTCTTCAATCCTTTTCATTATCAGCAAATCTCGGCGGCGACCAACCATCCCTTTTCCAACTCATTAATTCGATATGAATTTTTCCTATTAAAACTTTCATATTTGCCATAATCGGGACACAAGCAGCGTCACGGCTGAACCAACCTTCGAAACCACCTGTCAGACCAAAAACCCCAGTAAAATCGGCTTCTCCCACTAAATAGACGAGATCAATAGGATAATTTACTGCATCGATCTCACCTTTCACTTGCGAGCCAGTAAAATTTATATATGTATTCCATTTTTTCTCATTGACAATAACAGGTACATGTTTTTGTTGGGGTGTGAGAGCATTTCTACGTGCATAGAAAAAGATGGAGAGACCATCTTGTTGAAAAGTATCTATAACGATGGTATCTCTCTTATTTACTTTTCCACTTTTCCAGATGCTTTCCTCGATGTACATTTTCCGTTTCGGATAATCGAAATCGTAGAAATATGCTTTCCAATTACCATTTTCCTTTTCGCGAGCAAAGAATTGGTTTGAGTAAATAGCTGGATGTATATTGCTCTCAAAAACAGCATGAAGGTCAACGAATGGGATCCCTTTATACGAATCAATATATGCAATCGCTTTATATCCCACCCTACCTTTATCCGTGTTTTCAACTTGTTTGATACGTACGTGACCGATATCGATTCCTAAATAACTTACATTATACGTCAACTCCTCACCGACTTGAAAAACGGAATTATGAGAGATGGTTTGTGAATATCTTGAATCACCAAAATCATAAGGTGATAATGGAAACCACCCTGGTATGATATTGAAAACAGCAACGATAAAAAGAAATACTAATTTCACAACCGTCAATATTCAATTATGATTTTAACTTCGATTTGCACTCATGCGTCGAGCAAATGTTAGCGAAGTCCTGCTATTTTTTCGGCTTCCGGGAATAATGTTAATGCTTTGTGAAGTTGATTATCATCTGCTCGCACAACAGAGTACCACCCCTCGTTACCCCAGATTGATCGGGCGATCTCTGCTTTGATCCGTATCTTGATGTTCTTTTTTTCTTGATCATACTCGGCGGCAGTGTCGAGAGCAATGCCTTTATTTTTTGACAATACTTCAAAATCATGCATCATTGCATCGTTTACCACGAAATCTTCCTGAAACTTTTTTAAATCTTTACTATAACCTTTCTGAAGTTGTTTACCACTTT
>JASEHD010000172.1 GCA_030019075.1 Bacteroidota bacterium | reverse complement strand
CATTCTTAGATGGTAAATGGCGAGCCGGTATTTCACGACACTTTCTCTACTTCTACACTACCAAGCCACAGGCGCATTGTTAATATTATACAAGAAATGAAACCTAAATACATAAAAGGTTATAATATGAGAATCACAGTTGTAATAGAAAAAGGTGAAGATGGATATTATACTGCTCACTGTCCTTCCTTAAAGAGCTGCTGGTCGCAAGGCAAAACAGAAACAGAAGCATTAAAGAATATCCGTGAAGCTATCGAATTGTATCTCGAGCCAGATAGAGAAAGTCTTGTTGAAAATGAAAAGCGAAAAGTATTTGAGTTAGCGCTGTGAAGTTGCCGCTCTTATCAGGTCAACAAGTACTGATGGCGTTGAAGCGACTCGGCTTTAGTGAAATTCACCGAAGAGGAAGTCATGTTAAAATGCGCCATCCTGATGAAAGAGTAATTGTTTTTCCATACAATGATGAAGTAGACAGATATACATTAAAAGGAGCGTTAAAGGATGCAGATATCGACATTGAAGAATTTTTAAAACAAACTCAGTAATATTGAGCAATTTGGTCGGTTACGGATGAAATATTCAGAGCTATTTATCCTAATATTTTTCATTACCTTCTCGTCCACCGACTTGTCCGACGTGGCCTTGTCGAAGTCGGAAGCGGAACGCGAAGGCGGATTAAATTAACAAAATTTTTCCTTGACTTTAAATTTTAAAGCGTTATATTAGTAGTATAATTTGACATAGGTTTTCAAGGCGTACGGTACGGGTGCGCTTCAGTGACCTGATAGTCGATCTAAGGGAAACATTCTCTTACTACACTGTCTTTACTTCTACACTACCAAGTCACACTTGCGCCCAGTGCAGTTGCTACATTTCAAGACATGAAAATTAAAAAAATAATTTCTAAAGGGTAAATAATACTAATATCTTAATTTACGATTTATTCATCAAAATATATTTCACATCATGGAGGATGTATGAAAAAATATACAATTCTTGTTTTGGTACTATTATTTATTGTTAGTTTAAGTAACGCACAGATACCTAAAACAATCTCTTATCAGGGAGTCTTAACTGATATGTTGGGTAATCCTGTGTTAGACAGTCTTTATTCCACAACATTTAGATTTTTTAGTCCGGAGAGTGTTGTCATCTGGGAAGAAACTAAACAAGTTCAAACAAAACGTGGATTGTTTTCTGTAACGCTCGGCTCTACTGTTACATTTCCTGAAAGTTTGAAATTTGACAAACCTTATCGACTCGGTATTCAGATTTCAGGCGAGCCACAACTTGTGCCATTGATACCGTTGAATAGTGTTGGCTACAGTTTAAGTTCATTACGAACAGATACAGCTAAGTATGCGGAAATTGCAATTGTTCAGCCAAACAGCATTGATAGTACTAAATTAGCAGAAAACTCTGTAACAAGCGATAAGATTACGAATCAAGCTATAACAAGTGAAAAAATTCAAGACCAAAGTATTGAAACAAATCATCTTTCGCCTTCAATAGTAGTTCCAAATGCTGATTCAATTAATGGCATTAGTGCTTCACGAACCCAAACTCCAAATTCATTATATCCACTGAATTCCATTGGCGGGTTAGAACTATATTATGAACCATCTGGCTCATCAAAGACTCTATCCAATAGTAAATCTGGATTTCCATTTATTGCAGCCTACCTTCTAAGTAGCGGTTTAAATTATGCAATTCGTGCTGTTAATACTTATGTTACTGGTAAAGGATTGAGTGGGGAAGGTGAATCAATAGGTGTAGAAGGTATATCATATTCAGGTTTTGGATTGAAAGGTATTTCTACAACTGGGACAGCAGTGTACGCCCGCTCTGAAGGTCCAGGAAGAGGCATCGAAGCATACACATCAGGTGATGGTACGGTAATTGAAGGCTTGGCTGTGGGTAATGCTACTGCTGGTCGTTTTACGATTAATAATACTGGTAATACTCAGCCAGCAGTCTCTGCGAGTAGCAATGGATCAGGGGATGCAATACTCGCATGGAATTCAGGTACTGGTCACGCCGGAAATTTCACGACAAGCAATTCTAAAAGCGCACTTTACGCTTACACGAATGGCCCCGGTGATGCTATCGAAGGATATGCGGCAGGAGGTGGATTCGCTGGAAAATTTACCGGAAACGTTAATGTTACCGGAAATCTGTCTGTTGGGGGTACAATTAGTGGTAACATGTCTGGTGCTGCTGGCGGGGATCTTTCTGGTTCTTACCCAAATCCAAATGTTGTAAAGATTCAAAACAGACCAGTTTCTACAATATTCCCAAACGTCGGGCAAGTTTTGAAATGGGATGGTTCACAATGGAAACCAGATCAAGATCTGACCGGAGGCGGTGGCGGTATTACTTCAATCAATAGCATGACAGGACCAGCAATCAGCATTACCGGTGGGTCAGGAATATCAATATCGAATGGTTCCAATATAGTCACAGTAAATAATACAGCACCATTTCCTGGATTTAGCGGGACAGGTTCATCAAATTATGCTTCGAGGAGTGACCATAACCATTGGGGTCAATATTGGTCTGGATCTGGTATTGGTTTATCAGTTTACTCAAGCAACAACGCAGCATTAACCGGAGAAAGTGGTACAAGCATTGGAGTATATGGACAAAGTAGTAGTTCGGCAGGAATTTCTGGTAGTAGTACAAGTTCTTTTGGTGTTTTCGGTACAAGTTCAAATAGTGTTGGTGTGTGTGGTTATACTACTCGAACGTCAGGCGATAGAGGCGGAGGATATTTTTCTAGGAGCGATGGTAATTATGTCTGGATAGCAGCGAATATATCTGGTGTCAATTATAAAATAATTGGTAATGGACTTGTCTCAACAGTTATGGATACTCGACAAGGAAAGAAAGGTCTTTTTGCACCTGAATCTCCGGAACCTTGGGTTGAGGATATTGGATCAGGTCAATTGCTAAATGGATTTACCCATATTGAATTAGACCCTGTTTATCTCGACTGTATAACTGTCGATGAAAAAAATCCAATCAAGGTTTTTGTGCAACTAACTGATGAAATTTCTAATAATGTCTATATTAAGAAAACGACAACAGGTTTTGATGTCATTGAAATGAATGGAGGTAAAAGTAATGTAACCTTTGATTATAGAGTTATCGGAAAATGGAAGGGTTATGAAAATGTTCGGTTCAGTTCGGCTCCAGAACCATTAGAAATAAATATTGCATCACCGACAACTCCTAAATAATAAGGAGGGTAATATGAAATCTCGATTGAAATATATTTTCATTGGTATTGTGCTCGTTTTGCAAACTAGCTCAATTTTATTTTCACAGAGTAAGCAGATTACTTGGTCTACATTCAGTATGGGATTTGAAACATCAACCTCGTCAACAAGAGGAATAAAATCAGTCATTGGACAAACATTTGTTGATGAATCACAACAATCGACTAAACAGATTAGAGGTGGGTTTTTAGCAGATACTTTATTACAAAAGTTGATATTTACGAGAACCATAAAAGTTGCTGAAGCTTGGAATCTTCTTTCAGTCCCTGTTATTACGAAGAATTACAATAAGAAATATCTCTTCCCGACCGCGATATCATCTGCTTTTAATTACAAAGGCAGCTATAATATCGTTGATAGTTTAGAAAATGGTATGGGTTATTGGCTGAAGTATCCTTTTATCAGAAACATTGATATTGTAGGTGAAGGTATTGTTCTAGATACGATTGATGTGTCGATAGGGTGGAATATACTTGGCTCAATTTCTTATCCAGTCCCAACGAATAATATAATTAGTATACCTGGAAATATGATTGTTTCTAGATTTTTTTGTTATGATGTTATGACAAGTCAATATATGCAATCTGATACAATAAAACCTGGATATGGCTATTGGGTAAAAGTAAACCAAGATGGGAAATTAATTCTATTAGTAAACCCTGGTGGGTCATTAGCTAAACGGATAAGAATAATACCAACGTCAGAATTACCGCCATCTCCCCCATCAGAAAATGGTGAAGTAATTGCGTTACCAAAGGAATATGCACTCGAACAGAATTATCCCAATCCGTTTAATCCTGTAACAACATTAAAATATGGTTTGCCCTTCACGAGCGATGTAAGGTTGAAGATATATAATACATTAGGTCAGTTAGTTGCAACATTGGTAGATGAAATCCAGGAAGCAGGTTATAAATCGGTTGATTGGAACTCAAGCAACATTGCAAGCGGAGTTTATTTCTATCGCCTTGAAGCGATGAATATCAGTAATCCTAGCAAATCTTTCACAAAAGTAAAAAAGATGCTGCTATTGCGTTAAAAGATTTCAATATTGTGAAATATTACTAAGCCGATCTCTCTCCCGAGGTCGGCTATTTTTTATTTGAATAATTAAGAATAATTTAATATCATTAAGACATGGAGTACAACACATATATTAATATTAATCCTGAAAAAAGGTTCGGTAAACCATGCATCAGGAATACAAGAATTACTGTTTATGATGTCTTAGGATGGTTAGCTTCAGGAATGACCAATGAGCAAATAATTCAGGATTACCCTGAATTATCGACAGAAGATATAAAAGCTT
>JASEHD010000171.1 GCA_030019075.1 Bacteroidota bacterium | reverse complement strand
AATATACTAAATTATTTTATTAATGTCTACTTATCTATGGGACGTTACACTAGGTTCATGGTTCGGTGACTTTCTTGTTATGAAGTGTGATTCTTTTGGCGATAGTCTCTGGGCGACAACATACGATGGCGGCTATGATGACGGAACGAGAGGTATTGTTGTAGATAAATTTGGGGGTGTTATAGTCTTTGGAGCTTCAATGGATGGATATCCTGGCAGTCAACCACCTGAACAGGCAGACTATGTTACCATTAAGTATAGTCCTACAACTGATTTTGAAGAGATAAGTCCTAATGTTTTTCCATCGCAATATAAGATCAACCAAAACTATCCCAACCCCTTTAACGGAAACACAATAATACGATATGCAATCTCAACGATATCCAATGTCAACATTAAAGTATTTGATATACTCGGACGTGAAGTTACAACACTGGTTAATGAACAGGAAACTCCGGGCAGATACTCGATTCAGTGGGATGCATCTGGGTATCAAAGTGGGGTTTACACGTATAGGCTAACTGATGGCAAGCATCAGGAAACTAAGAAATTAATTATTTTGAAATGAGTATAGGACCATTGATATGAAAAAGAATAAAAAATTTAATTCGATCAAACAGAATATACTTAGGGTTATTTTAATAACAACCTTGTTGTTATTAATCAAACACATATCGCAAACACAAGATATTCTATGGAAGAGAATATTTGATGGTAGTGGAACCGATTTCGCAACCGATGTATGCAGTGATTCATTTGGGAACATCATTGTGACCGGTGTTTCAGGAGGAATGTTTACGATTAAGTATAGTTCACAAGGCGAGACGCTTTGGGTAAATCGATATGATGTGAATAAACCAAATGAAGCTAATAGTGTAGCGGCAGACCCTCAGGGAAATATTATTGTTACAGGAAAAACTTCAACTGATTCCACAGGAGACGATTATTTGACGGTTAAATATTTTCCTCAGGGAGATGTTATATGGGCACGAACATTAAGCACCGATAGTCTTGGAATGGGGGAAGCACACAGCACTGCGGTTGATTCTAAGGGGAATATTATTGTAACTGGCACCAGTCAATTTCCTCCTGCGGTGACATCATCACCTGACTATGTAACAATAAAATATGATTCAGCAGGAACTCTCCTCTGGATGCGCGTATATAATTATGCCTATGAGGATATTGCACAGAGTGTGGCTGTAGACGATTCTGATAATATAATCGTTACTGGATATTCCACTGATTCGAGCCAATCTTATAATTGGGACTGGTGCACTGTGAAGTACAGCGCAAATGGGGATACCCTTTGGGTCAAACGATACGATGTTAGTAATGATGACCGAGCTTATGGGGTCGATGTAGAGCACTCCAGTGGTGATATCATCGTTGGTGGTACAGGTTCTACTATTATTAAATATGATGGCCGAACCGGCGAAGAGATATGGAGAAAAAAGTTTTCTCAAGATTGTATTATAAAAGATATTGCCATAGACAAGAATGATAACATTTTTCTCACTAGTTGGTATGTTCCAGTTCCGATGCAGAGTCCCGTATTTCTTACGATGAAGTGCAACTCACTTGGAGATACACTCTGGACAAAAGTATACAGTGGAGGATTTGGTGATCTATCGAGTGGAATTACTTTGGATTCATTTGGAAATGTTATTGTGACGGGCTCATCGTTCGATGGACCTCCAGTGAGTGGGGGAATGACGAATTATCTAACAATAAAGTATAGTTCTACGACTGGTGCTTATTATAGAGATTCGAATTTTCTTCCACAGCAATATAAACTTCATCAAAACTATCCTAATCCGTTCAATGAGAGTACAGTATTACGATATGAAATCTCAACAACATCTAATGTAAATATAAAAGTATTTGATATACTCGGACGGGAAGTTGCAACTCTGGTTAACGAACAGAAAATTCCAGGTATATACACAATTAATTGGAATCCGTCTGATTTTCCAAGTGGAATATATAGCTATAAGTTTACTGTCGGTAATTATCAGGAAACTAAGAAATTAATTTTATTGAAGTAAAACAAAGCATTGAAAGGAGGTAATGGAATGTAAAAAGATTGTGTGATTGATTGATCAAAGGTTTAGTTTTTAAAATAATTCAAATTTTAATAAACCAAAAACTTTTTATGAAGGGAAATACCATGAAAAAATATTTAACCATATTATTTACTCTTTCCTTCTTTATGGCATCTGCTAAAGCCCAATGGATAGGATCAAGTGGAAAAGAAGGAGAGGCCGTTGATGTAAAAGTTATTCAGGATGGCATAAACGGAACAGTAATCGAATTGCAAGTTCCGGGGTTTTACCTGAGTAATCTTTATATTCAAGGGAAAACATATTCGGTCGTCTCATTACCTAAGGTGGGCACATTTCTAAATAAAGGATTTCCGAAATTACCCAAACTCAATCAGAACATTGTCATTCCCGATAATGCGAAGATGAGCTTTGAGATAGTTGAAGCCGAATATGAGACGACTCAGGTACACCCGTTGCACCATCGAAAGGGGGATTACCGATTAGCACCGATCCTGAAACTGTTCCCTATACTTTTGATAGCATTTATCAGTCCGATACCTGGTGGCCACAGAGTGTGATCGGGTTATCCGATCCATTTATTTTACGGGATGTTAGAGGAATAACCGTTCAATTCAATCTGTTCCGACATAATGCAGTCAGGGAGAAATTGCTCGTATGCAAACGACTTTTAATTCGCATCTTTCCTGATGGTATCGGAACAATAAACGTAATGGAAAACCGAAAGTGGAAGACTAGTAAGGATTTCTTAAATCTTTATAAAAATGTTTTCCTGAACTTCTCTGAAAATAAAATGGGTTCTCTTGGAAAAATGACATCTGGCCCTCCTTTACCCGCCTATACGAGAATGCTTATTATCGCCGCAGACGATTTTTATAATAATATGATCCCATTTCGAGATTGGAGAACAAGAAAAGGTTATAAAACAACTCTTGTAAAATGTTCCGATGTTGGAACTACCAGAACTCAAGTAAAGAATTATATACAGAATAAGTATAATACTGATGGTGTAACGTATATTCTCTTAGTTGGAGATGCTGAGAATGTTCCAAACAAAGGAGTTCCTCCCGATAGTGGTGATTATGTAGCGTCATTGAATAAACCAGCAGATCCGATGTATACACGCCTTGATGGAACAGATTACTACCCCGATGCCTACATCTCCAGATTTTCAACAGAGACTGCAGAACAAGTTGACAATCAAGTAATGAGGACGATAAAATATGAAACCAATCCAGTTATTGGAGATTGGATTCTAAAAGGTTGCGGAATTGCTGGTTCTTATGCAAAACCATTACCAATTCAAGATACTACAAAGTGTAATCGGTTGAGAAATGATCTTCTATTAAGTGGTCTATATACATCGGTCGATAAGATATATGCACCAGAAGGTACCACCGAACAAATTACATCAGCATTGAATGAAGGGCGGGGAATTGTTAATTACGTTGGTCATGGGGCTACTTATGCCGCATGGAGTGGACCATATTTTTCCACCGCAGATGTATTTTCATTACAGAACACAAACCTTTTACCGTTCATCTTATCAAATGCTTGCAGGGTTGGAAATTTCCCTGGCAATACTTGCCTTGCTGAAGCATGGCTGCGGGCGGGTAGTAAGGATAGACCGACTGGAGCAATTGCAACTTATATGCCTACCATAGATGTCTGGGCAGACCCAGCAGATTCTATTCAACACAAAGCGGTTGAATTGTTTGTAGAGGGAGATAAAAAGACCGTCGGGGAAATTCTTTTTAATGCAGCTTGTGATGCTATAACACATTTTACAGGGCGCCAAAATGGTATTGATAATTTTGAGACTTTTCATATTTTCGGTGATGCGTCAGTGAATGTATGGGCGGGAATACCCATGATTTACGATAATGTAAGTGTAACGGATAATGGCACTTCGATCACTGTGAATACAGGTATCAACGGTTCCACAATATGTGTTTCAAGTGGTAATAATGGTTCATCATTTTGGGAACGAGTAGATAATGTCAATAGTTATATGTTCAACACATCTGTTCGACCACTTTATATAACTATTACTAAGGATAATTACATTCCCTACACTGCTGTTACCGGTGGTGTGTTTACAAGCAATGAAACTTGGTTTGGCAACCTCAATGTTATTGGAAATGTCCAATTTTCATCTTCTGCAAAATTAGATATTTTACACGGAGCCACAATCAAATTTAATCTCCATGGTCGGATAACTGTTTATGGTAGGCTTATAGCGAGAGGCACATCATCTCAGCAAGTTACATTCACCTCTTCAAATGCATCACCAGCGCCAGGCGATTGGATGGGACTGTGGTTGCATGGTGGACCCGATACGCTTGAATATTGTAATATTAGATATGCTCAGTGGGGTATTGGTGCGCTTAACACAAATACTCATTTCATAAAAAACTCAACCATCGAGCAATGTGCGAATGGTATTGTTTGCCTGAATACCGGCACGAGCAGTCGAAGAACCATAATTCACTTCAGCACAATTCGGAACAACCCTGTTGGTATCATTCTTAATAATTCTCGTATTGACATTTATAAAACTCGTGTTGAGAATAACACACAGTGTTACGGTGGAATCTACGCAATGAACT
>JASEHD010000170.1 GCA_030019075.1 Bacteroidota bacterium | reverse complement strand
CCGTTTACGGTGATGCAGACAAGAATTTTATCGTTCTGCGTAACATCAGTTATTATTAATTTACGTTGAATTATCCCATGATTAAATCCATCAAAGAATGACATTTTTAAATCCACTCGTTTTGCTCGGGTTGATTGCCGCTGCAATCCCGGTCATCCTGCATCTGTTAAACCTTAGAAAACTTCGCACTATCGAGTTCAGCACGTTAACGTTCCTGAAAGAACTCCAACAAACAAAAATCCGAAGATTAAAACTTCGTCAAATTCTTTTACTCATTACACGAACGCTGCTCGTTATTTTCATCATCCTCGCGTTCGCCCGACCTGCGATGCGCGGAACATGGTTAGGCAATATCGGAGCTCATGCGCATTCATCAATCGCGATCATCTTTGATGATTCATTTAGCATGATGGCAAGCGATGAACATGGCGTGTTTTTCAAAAAAGCAAAAGAAGCAGCGTTTCAGGTAATTGATTTACTGAAAGAGGGTGATGAAGTTTTTTTTATTAAACTTTCTGATCTTCCAAAAGCAACAATAGATCCCGCGACACATGACTTTGATGGAGTACGAAGAATCGTCAACGAAGCACAAATATCTATGGTTCGCCGACCAATGGAAGATGCACTGCGGCTTGCCGCTAAGCTTCTTCAACATTCTGCAAACGCTAACAGAGAAGTATATATCATCAGCGATATGCAGGAAACTCTGTTCAAACATTTTATGGGAATCCATCCCTTCAGGAGTAGTAAGTCGCAAGCTTCGTCATTGTTTAACGAACAAACAAATATCTTTCTGATTCAACTTGGCTCGAAAGAAGCATCGAATGTCGCCATTGATTCGCTTAATGTCATCACAAAAATTTTAGAGAAAGATAAACCAGTAACAATTTTTACTTCAATCCGGAATCACGGAAAAGCACCTATTAACAATTATGTCATCAGCGTCCATTTAGATGGAGTTAAAGCAGCACAAAAGAATGTTTCCGTTGAAGCAGGAGGTTCGACAACTTGTGAATTTTTGGTTAGCCCAAAACGAACCGGTTTTATTCGTGGATACATCGAATTAGAGAACGATGCGATTGAACCAGACAACAAACGGTACTTTACACTTTATATACCTGAACAGATTTCAATTACAATCATCAGCAGCTCAGAACCAGAGACACAATTCCTCCTTCTTGCTCTTACCACAAAAGACGAGCAGGGAATGCGATCATCCTTTAACATCAATAGAGTAACACCACAAAAATTTCCAACACTCAATCTAAATAATGTAGACATATTAATTTGCACCAATATAAAAGTGTTTAACTCTAATGACGCTCAGCGGATAAAAGATTTTGTGGCAAAAGGCGGCGGAGTTGTGCTATTTGCTGAAGATAAACTCCAGCCAGCTAACTACAATTCATTATTGCTGCCGATTCTCGGGATTCCTCCTATCGAAACCATAACAGAAATCGATGATCAGAATCATAATCTCTCATTTAATAAAATAGATTTCGATCACCCCATCTTTTCAACAATTTTTGAAAAGGAACAATCTGGTAAGAAACAGGAGCGTCAAACAATTGAATCACCGAACGTATTCAAATCCATAAAGCGACAAGCAGGTAAACAAGCCCGAACAATAATTTCGCTGAGTGACGGCACCCCCTTTCTCACTGAACATGAGATAGGAACTGGAAAAATTCTTTTCTATTCAATCGCTCCGATACTTTCTTGGTCAGATTTTCCACTCAAAGGTATCTTCGTACCATTAATTTATAGATCGATGATATATACCGCTCCTCACGAATTCAATCAATCGAATTACATAACTGGCGATGATCCCATAATAATAGTCCAAAGTGGCTCATCTCAAAAGTATAATTTTCAATCATCAGATGATAAACGATATAAAATAATTTCGCCTGATGGACTTGAAGAATTCATCCAGCCAAATTTTCAATCAGGTGTACCAGGTAGTATCGGAAAAGGGTTTTCTTTTCAGTCTAATCGTTTAACGCTGCCCGGATTCTATGATCTCAAGAGCGGTTCTAATACACTATCAATCTCAACTGTGAATGTTGATCCATTAGAAGCTCATACCCGAAAGATCTCGAACGACAATCTGGAAAAATTCTTTGCACAGATCGGTGTTGATAAACAATACCTTCATTCACTCCAGGCAAGCGAGAAGGTTCAAGGTAAGATATTGGAGGCACGCTTTGGTACTGAACTATGGAAACTTTGCATTGGTTTTGCTCTCTTCCTCGCACTAATAGAGATGCTCATTGCTAAAGATAGGAATAAAACCGCCCAAGAGGTGAAGCAATAAAAATGAAAATGTTAGAGACTCAGAGGAAAGAAAATGCGATTATTGTTGGAATTGTTACATCTCGCCATCAGCGCGGAATAGCAAAGGAGTATCTTGATGAACTCGAACAATTGGCATATACAGCAGGTGTAACAATTCTTCATAGAATAATTCAAGAGCGGGATTCTATCAGTCCGGCAACCTATATTGGAATCGGCAAGGTGCGTGAAATAGGTGAGCTTGTAGCTAACGAAAAAATTGATTTAGTGATTTTTGATGACGATCTGTCACCTGTGCAACTTCGCAATCTTGAAAAAATTATAATGTGCAAAATACTCGATCGCACTGGTTTGATTCTTGACATTTTTGCTTCCAGAGCAAAGACAAAAGAAGCAATGACGCAGGTTGAATTAGCTCAGCTTCAATACCTCTTACCCCGATTGACACGACAGTGGACTCACCTCTCGAAACAATATGGTGGTGTAGGAACGAAAGGTCCAGGCGAGCAACAAATCGAAACCGACCGAAGAGCGATTCGTGCACGTATTTCTCATCTCAAGCAAAAACTCGAAAGTATTGGAAAAGAACGGGAAGTTCAGCGTAAAAGAAGAAAGCATCATATCCGAGCAGCAATGGTCGGATACACCAACGTGGGGAAATCGACCCTTCTTAAGTTGATGTCAGGAGCTGATATACTCATCGAAGATCGTCTCTTTGCAACACTTGATACTACGGTACGGCAAGTTATGCTTGCACCTAATAAAATAATTTTACTTTCTGATACGGTCGGATTTATAAGAAAACTTCCTTCTAATTTGATTGCATCATTTAAAAGCACACTTGCCGAAACCATTGAAGCTGATATACTGCTCCACGTTGTTGATATAAGTCATCCACATTTCGAAGAACAAATTTCGGTTGTTAAAGAAACATTGGTGGACCTTGAAGCGGCAGACAAGCCAATGGTTATGGTTTTTAATAAGATTGATAAATTAAACGACCGATCGCTAATCAACGAGCTGAAAAAAAAGTACGACTCATCTGTTTTTATATCTGCTGAACGAGGAATAAATATTTCAAGTTTAACGGAAATATTGCTCGATATGATTGACCACTCAACAACAGAACAAACTATCCTGATTAGTCAATCCGACTATCGCCTGGTAGCAAGACTTCATGAATTTGCTGAAATCGTAGATAAAGAATATGAGAACGATTCCATCAGGATACGATTTCGGATTGATAGAAAGAATACAGAGAAACTTCATAAGTTGATGGGAAAGAAAACTGTTGAGCGCACAAGTATTCACTAACAATATTTTCAAAAATACATTATGATAACAGTCGCTGTTGAAGCCGCAAAACAAGCTGGAAATTTTCTCAGTCAGAATCTCGGCAAGGTCCGGGATATTCAACGAAAGTCAGACCAGGAAAGAAATCTTGTAACTGAAATTGATAAGCGCTCTGAGGAAATAATTATTGAAACAATCAAAAAACATTATCCCACACATGGTATCCTTGCTGAAGAAAGCGGTAAAAGTCAGAGGCAAGAATCCGATTATAAGTGGATCATTGATCCACTCGACGGTACAACCAATTATACGCATAGTTTACCGATATTTTGTGTCTCCATCGGTGTTGAAAGAAAGGGTGAAATAGTTGCCGGTGTAATTTACGATCCTAATAACGACGAACTCTTCACAGCAGAAAAAGGAAAAGGTGCTTTCTTAAATAGTAAACGGATAAAAGTATCCCAAACCGATTCACTCACCCGGAGTTTATTAGTTACAGGTTTTCCATATAACATTACAGAAAACCCAGATCATGCTGTAGAACATTTTATAAATTTTTTAATGACTGCACAGGCAGTGCGGCGATTGGGATCGGCTGCACTCGATTTAGCTTACATCGCTGCGGGAAGATTTGACGGCTTTTGGGAAGTTGCTCTAAATCCTTGGGATATGGCGGCTGGTACACTGATAGTGCAAGAAGCAGGCGGTGAAGTTACTAATTTTTCAGGTGATACTTTTTCGATTTATCAAAAACAAATTCTCGCAAGCAATGGAAAAGTACACGATGAGATGGTGAAAGTTCTTAAACAACGTGCTCACGGTTAACCTTCGGGCTGGTAACTTGAAATAAGCAAAACCGACTCAACACATTGAGCCGGTTTTCTTGACTACAGATGATAACAAAATGAAATGCTTCTTTAGTTCAATACTATTGCACGAGTAGCATCTTTTTGATAGCAGAAAATTTACCTGCTTGTCCCGAAAGGGATCCTGCGGACAATCGGTAGAAGTACACACCGCTTGGCAGAAGAGAAGCATCGAAGCTTACAGTCTTGTATCCCGCAATCTGCGTCTCGCTTACAAGTGTTGACACCTCTCGCCCTAAAACATCATATACCTTTAACACAACGTGCGCATCCTTTGATAAACCATAATGAATATCTGTTGTTGGGTTAAACGGATTTGGATGGTTTTGTGAGAGAATATATCTATCCGGAACACTCTCAGTTTGTATTCCTTCCATGTTTGATTGATATCCTGATTTTTGCTCTGGAGGG
>JASEHD010000016.1 GCA_030019075.1 Bacteroidota bacterium | reverse complement strand
CCCCACAATCTGTTGCAGCTATTACCATTGTCGTGTCCCCTGGCACGTTACTGATATCGTAGATAAGCTTAGGAATACCACCCGTACCGTCTACCCATGTCGGCGACACTGCTTCAGCGTTACCTGTATACCATATAGTGTTTCCATCATTCGCTAATACTGCAATATGGTTTTTCGAATTTGTATACCCAGGACGCATAATTACCTTTTTTAGATTATCGTTTCGTTTCGGATACCAAATAGTATTTTCATGCCACCGCCAGAGCCCTGATGGTCCCACTACATACAATGTAGTCGTAGAGACAGAGGCATTTAGAGTAGGACTTCGTACTGTCATTTGGTGAGATACTGAGTTCCCATTCGATGGTCCAGACAATGATCTGTAAACACCAATATTATCCAAACCATAATAAACGATTTGTGTTCCAGCGACTGCGATAACATCATTGACAGTGTTTAGAGGAGACGAACCACCAACAGAAAATGGCTCTTTTGTGCCAGCACCATATAAAGGGATTTTATAGAAATTTGGATTGCTAGCCCCGGTAACATCATAGCCATAAAGATAAATGAAGGAAGTGTTGTTTGGTTCGAATGTAATACCATTAAATATATTACCTGACCATGGCGATGTTGTGTATAGGGAAGTGTAATTCTTTCCGCTATCAACACTACGATAAAACAAGCCGCGCTGGTTTACACCTGAGCCAGAATAACCCGTAGCATATATATATGTTGTTTGATCTGGGTGTTGTATGATTTTGTTACCACGGAAATTATGAAGCTCAACTATTGACCATTTCGAGCCATCGAACCTGCCGAGAGAATCATATTTATCCGATACTGTCCAATAGTTATTACTACTCACAGCAACAGATGATACCGGCATACGACCAAGACCACTGTCTACTCTACTCCACGATGTTCCTGCATTTGTTGTTTTGTAAATTGAATTCTGAGTAGTTGTGTAGATCAAATCCTGACCATTTTTCGCAATTACCAATGATAATATATTGTTATCATTATTCGGCATAGGTAAGTTTGCCCATGTGGTGCCATTATCAAATGAACGATATAGTCCTTTATCCGATGCTAACCAAAGGTCACTATTATTCCTGACTCTTATTGCACGGATTACCGTTGCATTAAAAGTTCTAAAGCTTGTACGTTCTATCCACGTTAAGCCCGTATCGATAGACACAAAGAATTTCGCTGGTGTTCCTGCTGTTCCAACAAAGATATTTGGTGGCGATGCATCCTTTATTGCAATAGCCCGCAGATTGTAACTATCCATTCCTTTTGATGTCCAGTTTTCTCCAGCGTTCCTTGAGAAAAACACTCCACGTTTGTTAGGTAATGATGTACCTTCAGCATAATTACCAGTATCGCTGCCACATACCCAAACGTGCTTATAATTGGTATTCAATACTGGATATGGTGCGATGTCGTAAATATCGGTAACATAACTACTTGGGAAACGATTAAACCAATCAGCACCACCATTACTGCTAAAATATACAGAATAACTACCTGCCGAATATTTTCTACCTAAATACATTGTATCACTCGCATTGGTTATCGGCGACACAGCAAGACGTAGGGGAGTGCCGGCGTTGGTGAGAGCATCTTGCCAATCAGTGATGGAACCACCGTTAGTGTTAAGCTTAATGTAATTCTGTATGCCAACGACAACATTGTTTGCGTCGTTCGGCTTGCACACAACAACAAGCGGTGAAGCAAGTTCTACTTGTGTAGCAGTCCACAATGTGCCGCCGTTAGTTGATTTAAAAAGAACAGACTTGTCGCACGCATACAGTGTCTGTCCATCATTAGTTACTGCGATGTCTTTTACATCGCGTGCTTTGGGTGGACCCTGTAATGATGTCCACGTTTGAGATATTGCTATTGTTGAGATAATTAATATTATAACACTTGTTGCAATAACCCGGTTTAATATGTTTATAAAGTTTATCATAAAAATTACTCCTTATCAAAGATTTTTGTATATTTCAGGTGCATAGGGGTGCAGTTGTTCTGCACTACCCCCATGCACCGCTGAGGGGCAATGGGGAAACTTAGAATAACTCCATTGCCTCTGGCTTTTTGACAACGTCACCCCGAACTCGTTTCGGGGGTACCAACCTGTTCTGCAGAACACAACAGAACTCTGGCAGGCTTGCCCGCCGAATGGCGGGGTCGGTGCTGCACGATGAATATCTACTCAAGTTTGATGTCTCTCCTTTCTTTTTTGTTCGTTGTTGTTCGTTTGTTCAAAATCATATATCCTAAATCATCAATCCCTTAATCCGCTTAATCTGCTGTGAATATCACTTCGCTCTCATCACCAATTTCCCATCCTCCTTCACTTTCACCTCCCGCTTCACTTCGTTCTGCGGGATTTCGCTTCGCTCAACAGCCTCATTTTGCCATCAGAATAATTTTCCCGTCTTGTTTTACCTTAATCCAGTAACTTCTTCCCGGTTTTATCGTATCCGAATCCACATACTGTGAGCCGTCGTACCAATAAAATTTCGATAATATCAAACTATCCGGAATTGTCGTGATATTGTCTCGTAATAATTCACCCGTCAATGAGCCAATCATATTCCAGCCAGCTCTTACTATAAATGTATCGCTCCATACATCTGCACCCTGGTATGTTATCTCTTGGGCGGCGGGCTTTGACCAATATCCTTTACCAAATTCCATTGCATCTCGAGGAATATAACTGCCTTCATAACTAAACATTGATGGTAACGATTGAGTTGGACCGGGCTTCACTGGTACTGATACCATATTCCATTCTCCATGCTGGTAGCTGATAGTTTCTTTCCGCCATTCGGCAGTTCCCGTTACATCAAAACAATCAGGGGAGGTTTTACTGTTGTGATAAAATATGATTTTTCCTGTATGTGTACCGTAGCTCTTTGGAATAAAATTCACCGTAAATTCTATTTCTGAAAAAGGGAGTACGATTGTATCTTGTGGAGTTACAGAGAAATTCTCGTTATCGCTTATTGCTGTCCCTACTATCATTGTATCACTGCCTGTATTCATTACACTGACGGTATCTGAAATTGTTCTTCCAATCTCGGTTGTACCCAGTGCCATTGAATCAATAGAGGTTGAAAAAATAGCATTTGCTTTAATAAATTCTCCTCTACGGTAAAATATACGCCATGTATGATTTGTATAAACCTTCCCTGACCAAACAACATGAACTGCATCTGATGAAACAGCAACTCGTTGACCTCCATTATGTGAATCAGGTCTCATATCTACTGCAGGACAAAAATTAGTCAAAGAATTATTAGTTGAACGTACGAGCACATGAAAACCAACTGGCAATCCCTCATACCCATATACCACAGCTCGTTTACCTCCCTTTAACGCTACTTCTGGACTGCTGCCAGCGGGTTCATCTGTTAAACAAACCTCAGGAAGCCATTCCATTTTGCCTGGTATTGTCGTACGACTTATTATGCTGCCACCCGCAAGGCCATACCACCCATACTTCTCTTCTCTCCAGGCAACTAAAAGTTGATCACCTATTTTATTCCTATCAGCAGCTATAGACGGCTGATCAGAATACCATCCATCTACTTCAGAAATAATTTTCTCACTCTTCCAGCTTGTTCCTAAATCAGTGGATTGACGATATTCAACTTCTACCGATGGGTCAAGCCATTTGTGCTGGACAAGGTGAAGCGAATTCTGTGTCAAAGTAATCTTGGTATAATTATCGAGATCTTCATCGGTGCGAGTCCACGTTAAACCTAGATTTGTCGAACGAAGAATTTTTAATGGTTGAGCACTGTGAGGAGGATAAAGGAGTGCAATTAATTGATCGTTTTCACTTGGTGAATAAACTCTCCCAGTTGGATCAGGAGCTATTGCTGAAACGGAACTCCACGTGCTACCGCCGTCATTACTTGAAATCATCCAAAGCGGCCTATCGGATGTTCGTGTAAAGAAAATCCATACACGGTCATTGCGAGCAATGATTACGGGATATGCCACATAAACTGGGAATTCAGTATTATCTTGTAGTAAATCTTTAGTGTCAACCACCGTACCTGAGACAATCTTCACATAGGGAAGCTTCATCGTCTGAATACCACTGTTAGTCTTCCACGTCACATGCACTGTGTCATCTCCTGATACAGCAATTTGTGGACAAACAGAACTTATCGTATCGTCCGATAGCTGTATCGCCGGATACCAAACGATACCGCAGGAGGTGTCTTGGGCGTAGAGATGCAATTGTGCAATCGCTGCACATAGAAGAAGTGTAAGCATTACAAATAAATTATGTCTGAAAAAAACCCTCATTGTTTCTTGTCCTTTTAAAAAATGGAACATAAACAACTCCCCCGAATAGAATAGAAATAGAGCAACCTTCCCACCCTATCTGCCCCATCGGGGTTAGCCAAATATAAGGAATTTTATATTTCATGTCAAGCGAATTTTTCAAAAATTTCCCCCTCTTTGAAAAATATTTCATGTAGAAAGGATATCTTCTGTTTTAGATTACGAACGTGCGAATTTAACAACCGATCCGAGCTCTTCGCTAAACTTATCAAACCCAATCGACTTGCTGATGTAACCAACAACGCCCAATTGGTATGCATAGTTAATATCTTCTTCTCTATCAGATGTACTAACGATAACGATAGGAATTGTTTCGAGGTTTGGATCTTCTTTGATAAGTTTTAACACTTCCCTGCCATCACGTTTCGGGAGGTTGAGATCGAGTAGGATAAGATTCGGAAGCGGATATTTTTCGACATCGGCAAAACCATTTTTTCTATAAAGATAATCCAAAACCTCCTGACCATCCCTAACAACAAAATATTTTGCAGGTAGACCATTCTTTTTGAGAATATACTCTGTTATTTTTAGATGAGCTAAATTATCTTCGACGATAAGGATGTTCATTTTCAGGGGTGTGTAACAAATAAATGTAAAGTTTATTATTTGTAAATATGGCGGATAAGAACAACGTAAGATTTATGATTCAAGATTATGATTCAAATTTCCGAAAAACAATTCTAATATCTCTCAAATTCACATCCATGTTGTCGGGGCGGGCGGATTTGAACCGCCGACCTCTTGGTCCCGAACCAAGCGCTCTAGCCGGGCTGAGCCACGCCCCGTGATTAATAACTGATGTTACGCAAAATTGATATTGGAATCAGACAAAGAACCATCGATATGTCATTTCCGAAAGCTTTTATCGAGAATCCAGAGCGTAGTAAACGAGATTCTGGATGCCCGCTTAAAACATGCGGGCATGACAGCCTCTTTTCTCAAGTATTGCGTAACACCAGTTAATAATTAAGATAACAAAACCACGTCTAAATTCAAAGCTAACGATGTTGTTTTACCTTGTAGAAATATTCACAAATTGAAGACGTAACCGAAGCGAAATCTATTTCACTATTCACATCAAACCACTTTATCCGTTTGTCTCGCCTAAACCATGTCAATTGTCGTTTAGCATATCGTCTTGAATTTTGTTTTATTAGCTCTGACATTCTTTTAAGACTTATTCTCTCCTCAAGGTAATCGAAAACTTCTTTGTAGCCAACTGTTTGAAGTGCATTCAATTGCGATGAATAACCATTAGACTGTAGTCGTTTCACCTCATCAACTAAACTTTGCTCGAGCATTTTATCAACACGCTGGTTGATTCGATCATATAATTTTGCACGATCCCATTGTAACCCGACTAATACAGGAGAAAAATTTAAGGCAATTTTGGTTTTATGAAATGAGGATATTGGAACACCTGTTACTTTAAAAACTTCCAACGCTCGGACGATTCTGCGTGTGTTACTTGGAAGCATTTTAGCTGCGGATGCAGGATCAACTTTTCGCAATTCATTCAAGAGCTCCTCTGCTCCATCCACCTTTAATCTGTGATATAACTCTTTACGTATTTCATTATCTGCCGATGGTCCTTCAAAAAATCCATCTATGAGAGACTGGACATAAAGTCCTGAGCCGCCAACAACAAGCGGGACTTTCCCTTTTCGAAATATCTTATCAATAATCAATCTACCTTTTTTACCGTAGTCACCGGCATTAAAATCTTGGTTCGGTAGAAGTTCATCAACAAAATGATGTTTTATTTTGTTGCGATCAGCCATTGATGGTTTCGCCGTTCCAATATCCATCAATTTATAAATCTGTCGTGAATCGGCAGAGATAATCTCAGCACCAATTCGCTCGGCAATCAGAAGTGAGATCGGAGTTTTACCAGAAGCGGTTGGACCGACGAGAACAAGCAGGTGTTGATGTTTGATGCCAGATGTTAGATGTTTGTCGTTATAAGTTTCCATCGCTAACAGCACTTACAGAAAAATCTGATCCGCCTCAGTTTGACTGAAATCCGACATCTGAAATCCGACATTTATTTTCACTTCCACCCTTTTTTACCGACAAGAGGAACAAACTTGAAACCGTGTGCAATTTTTGTCTCGAATTTGTCATTCAAACGTTTGATAATATGAAGATTTTGAATTTCCATATCACCGATCGGTATTACGAGCCGTCCACCATGCTTTAACTGATTTAGTAATGGTTGTGGAACTTCAGGAGCCCCTGCAGTAACAATGATTCCATCATAGGGTGCAAATTCTTTCCAGCCGATTGTTCCATCACCGCATTTTGATACTACATCATATCCGAGTTTATCGAGATGCTGCCGAGCAGAATTGAGGAGATCCATATTACGTTCGATTGTGTAAACCCGCACACCCATCTCAGCAAGGATGGCAGCTTGATACCCGGAGCCAGTGCCAATCTCTAAAACCTTATCGCCTGCTTTCACCTCTAATGCTTCTGTCATAAAAGCTACTGTATATGGCTGAGAAATAGTTTGCGAATGTCCAATCGGAAGCGCAGAATCATCATAGGCGCGGGGGAGAAAAGCTTTTTGAACAAACTCTCTACGATCAATCACACCCATCGCTTGCAGCAATCTTTCATCCGATACACCACGCTGACGAATAAGGTCGATCATCTCATCTCTCTCAAAATCTACACGACTTGAACTGGATCGAGCAATATTTTTTTTCTTATGATGTAGCGAGTCTCCTTTAACCATTTAACTTTAAAAATCTCCAAATAGATTTTGCCGATTTGATAGGATGAAGGGATAATCGGGTATACAGCTCGTGCCTTAATTCTTGTGTTGTTAAATTCCGAATGAGAATTCCGGTGTCAGCGATAGAAATTTTACCTGTCTCTTCGGAAACGAGCAGAGCGACAACGTCAGCTTGCTCAGATATTCCTAAAGCCGCGCGATGCCGCATCCCCAAAATTGTATCTCCAATATTTGCCGTTTGAGAAAGTGGCAATGTAACGCGAGCGGCTTCGATGATTCTATCATGAATTACAACCGCACCATCGTGAAGTGGAGATTTAGGATTAAATATCGAAACAAGTAAAGCTTTACTTACGCGGGCTTGTAGTGTTGTACCGGTTTCAACAAACGTCCGCAAACCGGTTGAACGAACTATTACTACAAGCATTCCATGATGTTTGCGGGCAAGCTCCGATGCTGCTCCAACAACCTCTTCGACTGATTCTTCGACATCGATGCGTATGAACGCGCGAATTAGTCTATTTCGTCCAAGAAGAACAAGTAATCTTCTTAGCTCCGGTTGAAACAATATTATAAATGCGATTACCCAAATATCTGTCAGAGTACGTAAAATCCAGTTCATCGCTTTCAGGTTCGCTGCTTGTGCAACAAACGAAAACGCAAGGATGAGAATCAAGCCAACAAAAATCTGTGCAGCGATTGTGCCGCGCATTACCGAGTAGAGTTTATAGAATATAAAAGACACCAGAAAGATGTCGACCACATCGATAATTGTAACGCTGAGAAAACCGATTTTAAATAGTTCCATTAATCAAGTAAAAATTCAAAATTATAAAATAAAATCTCATGCATGTCGTATTGCATCCACCATTTGAGTTATCCTTTTCATTTGTTGAACATCGTGAACGCGGACAATATTAGCCCCGTTCATTATTGAAACAGCAACAGCAGCGGCAGTTCCTTCCAATCTCTGATCGGGTGGGAGATCTAAAATTTTCCCGATGAAAGATTTACGTGAAGGACCAACTAATACAGGATAGTCAAACCTTTTAAAATCTTTGAGACATCTAATTATCTCAAGATTATGTTCGACTGTTTTACCGAAACCAATACCGGGGTCTACAATGATCTGGTCAATCTTAGCATCTTGAGCAAGTCGAATACCTTCTTTCAAATAAGCACAAACTTCTTCAATTAGATTTTCGTACCTTAGATCGGTTTGCATCGTTTTAGGTGTGCCTTTTATATGCATTAAAATGATTGTTGCTTTATTTCTACTAACCACATCAGCCATTCGCTGGTCAAAATGTAAGCCCGAAATATCATTTACGATTACCGCCCCGGCATTGAGTGCCTGTTCAGCTACTTCAGACTTATATGTATCAATTGAAATCGGAACTTGACTGGTTTTAGCTAACCTTTCGATTACAGGAATCACTCGATTTATTTCTTCAGTTAGCGGTACAACATCAGCACCTGGCCGAGTTGATTCACCGCCAACATCAATAAAATCAGCTCCTTCTTCAACCATCTCGAGTCCTCGTTTCAGCGCTGCCTCGATATTAAAATATTTTCCGCCATCAGAAAAAGAATCAGGAGTAACATTCAGAACACCCATTATAAAAGTGCGGGCACCTAAATCATACTGAGCAGAGCCGAATTTATACACCTTTGAAATAGTTTGTATCATGGTCTGTATTTAATGAAAAGGGTACCCATCGAATACCCTTATCACTATGTTGTTGCTTTCACCGGCTGATTTTTTGCTGCCAATCGAATCGCTTTTTCTTTTGCCTTCATCCGCTGAACTTTTTTGCGATGTTTCTTGCCGACGTTTCTTATTTTTTTGTTCATATTATTTCCTTTTTGAATTTTAAATATTTTTCCCTTTGAAGAAAATACAAGTTTTCTAAGTAGGAATCAAGCATTAATAAAATTTTGAGAAAATAAATTCAATTAAATTCTAACTTCATCCTGACAATCTCAGGTCTATTTCCCAATCTGACAGGAGGTCCCCACGTACCGACACCGCATGAAACATAAATATGTCTGTCTCCATCTTTTTTGTAACCCCAACTTAACTCGTATACTGCTTCTGTGATGTAATTAAGGGGCCAGAGCTGTCCATGGTGTGTATGTCCCGAAATCTGTACATCAACTCCATTTATTACACTTTCCTCAACTTGAAACGGCTGGTGATCCATAAGTATGATAGGTCGTCGTTTATCCACTTTCAATAATAAATCACTAAGTGATTTTCGATGTTTGTTAGCAAACCTATCGATACTTCGATCTTCCCTGCCGATTAAATAAATTGAATTATTTATTAACACACTTTCATCACGCAACACTCTTACGTTGTTCTCAATCAAATACCGGCATGCCCTCTCCACACCGCCTATATATTCATGATTACCGGTAACTGCAAAAACACCATATTTTGAATGAATACCTTTAAGACTTTCACCTAATTCATCCCGAATTACTGGTCCGATATCCTCGTCAACAATATCTCCCGGTAAAAGTACTATATCTGCTTTTAAGCTATTGATTGTTGCAACAATTTTATCGAACCGTTCTTTACCCACAATTGTCCCGAGATGAATATCAGAAGCGATAACGAGATTAATAGATTTCTCAGAAATATTACCTTTAGGAATTTTTATATTAATTTCCTTTACAATAGGAGAACGTGCATTCCAATAACCTACACCAATAATAGAAAAGACAAAAACGGAAATAACTATTGCAAGTAATCCCTTTATATACACATAATTATTTAATATAACTTTTGGGAAAATCGGGAACAGCGAATTCATCAAACGTACAAAATCTAAAAGAATAAGTGAGATAAAAAAATAGAGCATTGCAGCAAACCAGAAAGAACCAATCCAGATTAAAACATTACTAACGGGAGAAAGCCAATAGTTTTCAATTGTTCTGCCTAAAATAAATGATAGCGATATAAACAAAAAAATAACCACATAGTATAAACGCAGTGGTGAGTTTGGGGAAATCGATTGCAAACCTCTTACAAGTATGTAATAGTTCAACAATCCATAAAGTGCGAAGAAGACTGAAAAAAAAATGACAAAGTTCATTGTTTTCATTAAATCTAAGGATGCTTACGCTATCATCATTCCTGAAAGAACCTGCGCATAGTAACCTTCATACTGATCTACTATTTTTTCCGTATTAAACATTTCTACGGCTCTGCGTCGTGATGCAGCGGCAAATAGTTTATACTTACTATCGTTTGTAAGAAGCTCAATAGTATATTTAGCCATCCGTCCGACATCGCCGATTTCAGCAATGAAACCAGTTTCGCCATGGACTATTAATTCAGGAAGGCCTCCAACGCTCGATGAAACAACTGGAAGCTCGCACGCCATCGCTTCTAGAGCGGAAAGCCCAAAGCTTTCGGACTGACTCGGTATAAGGAAAATATCTGCCGCGGACAGGACTGGTACTAACTCAATTTGCTTACCGAGGAAAATCACATCCTCAAATATATTTAATTCATGTGCTAACTGTTCACAACTTGAACGCTCGGGACCATCGCCGACAAGTACCAATTTCGACCGTATTTTTTGTCGCACTAAATTGAAAATTTGAATCACATCTTGTACTCTCTTAACCATACGAAAATTTGAAACATGAATTAATATTTTTTCATCGCCCGGGGCAAGATGCTTACGAACCCCACTGACAAATATCCGCTGATATTTATTAACATCCACAAAATTTGGGATAACTTGAATATCTTTTTTTATCTGATAATTAACAAGAGTTTTTTCTCTGAGGAATCTTGAGACAGCAGTTACTCCATCACTTTGTTCAATGCTAAATTTCATGACAGGTAAAAAACTCGGCTCAAGCCCGACGAGCGTTATATCAGTGCCATGGAGCGTCGTGATGATTTTAATTTTCGGATCGCCAAGGATTTGTTTGGCAAGATATGCGCTTGTTGCATGAGGTATTGCATAATGAGCGTGAATAATATCTAATTTTTCGAATCGAGCAACTTCGACTATCTTGCTTGCAAGTGCAGGTGTATAAAGCGGAAAATCGAAAAGAGGATATTTTGAAATTTCGACTTCGTGGTAAACGATATTGTCTATGAATCCATCCAATCTAAATGGTAGTGCATAGCTTATGAAATGGATGCGATGGCCTCGCTCGGCTAATGCTCTGCCTAATTCTGCGGCAACAACTCCGCTGCCACCATAAGTCGGATAACATACTATTCCTATATTCATATATCAATTAGAACAAAATTAACAATTAATCATACTAATGGCAAGAAATATTTTCAAATAGAACACATTATTGTTGCTTAAATGGCTTATTTTTCAGGATTATTGTGTTTTTACTCACGTAAATAAAAATTAATTTGCTTTGGGCATTGTTTTTGGGAAATTTTTGTTTATATTTACAGACACCAAACTCTCAAAAATCCTCAAATTCAATAAATATTGTATGTTAACAAAAGGTTTAAATAAAGTGAAAGCAAAAGCTAAGGTAATTGGATTAGTTATTACAAGTTGTCCTTGTTGCGGTAATCCAATTAATTTTGATCGACAAATTACTAAGATTTGCGCATACTGTGAAGAAGTGGTACATATTGACCTCGATAAAGTTGAAGTTAGTTTACACGGACCGAGTACAACAGAGAACAAGCGCATGAAAATAAGTATGAATTAAAATTTTAAACTAAGTAAGATACTTATAAGATTCCGATAACGGAATCTTTTTTTACAGTGAAATAGGACTGGAATAGTCGTATATCCAAAAAATAAATTATGTTTCAACTATCAAAAAAAGTAGAGTATGCTCTCATTGCTATCAGACATATGGTGTCTGGTGGTAAGGGAAAGATTTATACAACAAAAGAAATTGCTGACAGGTATCAATTACCTTATGAGCTTCTTGCAAAGATCATGCAAAAACTTTCCAAGCAAGGTTTTATAACTTCTTATCAAGGTGTTAACGGTGGATACATGCTTGTTCACAATCCTGCAGAGATGAAAGTTGCAGATATTATTCATACGATTGAAGGTAAACCTGCTGTAACGATAGTTCAATGTGAGTCTAGCTCTTTAGAGGAGTGCAGCATCCATACAACTTGTACTATAAAAAATCCGTTGATTAAATTACAAAGCAACCTCAATAAAGTTCTTGATGAATTAACTGTAATGGAAATGTTCTGATGAATCTCCCGATTTACATGGACTATCACGCAACTACTCCTGTGGATCCACAAGTGGTCGAGGCAATGTTGCCATACTTTACCGAAAAATTTGGTAACCCTGCGAGCCGGCAGCACCAATTCGGTTGGATTGCAGAAGAAGCTGTTGAGTCGGCGCGAAATATAATCGCTAAGGCAATCGGTGCTGAACCGAGAGAAATAATTTTCACAAGCGGGGCAACCGAGGCAAACAATTTAGCCATCAAAGGAATCGCTGAAGCTTGGAAGCAAAAGGGAAATCATATCGTCACCGCCGCAACTGAGCACAAATCGGTCCTTGATACATCTAAAAAATTAGAGAAGTATGGATATCAGGTAACTTATCTGCCAGTTGATGAATACGGACTAATAAATTTAAATCACTTGTCTGAAATTATAACATCAAAGACGATTTTAGTTTCTATCATGACAGCAAACAATGAGATTGGTACGATTCAAGATGTTGGTGCAATCGGGAAATTATGCCATGGTCGCGGCGTCTTCTTTCATACGGATGCCGTCCAAGCTATCGGTAAATTTCCGATAAACGTTCAAACGATGAATATAGATCTCATGTCGCTTTCTGCCCACAAGGTTTATGGACCAAAAGGTGTTGGCGTTTTGTATGTTCGAAGCATAAATCCAAAAGTAAAGTTGACGATGCAGATGGATGGTGGTGGACATGAACGAGGAATTCGTTCTGGTACTCTTAATGTTCCGGGAATTGCTGGTTTAGCAAAAGCGGTCGAGTTAGTAGTTGGTTTGATGGATGTTGAAACAAAGCGGATGAAGAATCTTCGTGATAAAATGTGGAATGAATTTCAGTCCCAGCTTGACGAAGTTTATCTCAATGGACATCCCACACAGCGATTACCGAATAATCTGAATGTCAGCTTCCTGAATGTGGAAGATAACGCACTCATGATGAGCATGAAAGATGTTGCAGTTTCAACTGGCTCTGCCTGCAGTACCGTAGATCTGGAACCGTCTTATGTACTGAAAGCAATTAGAGTTTCTAAAGAACGACATCACTCAGCCATCCGTTTTGGATTGGGAAAATTTACTACCGAAGAAGAAGTTGATTATGTAATCAATCGCGTGGTTGAAAGTGTGAAGAAACTTCGAGAGCTTTCGCCATCATATTATAAACAAAAAAGGGTCGTAAATGTTTAACAATATTTTTATAGTTATATGAAAGAAATAGATTTTGTCATTAGTCATCAAGCTGAATTTCTTAAATTTCTGAAATCGAAATTTCCAGTCATCCACAACTCAAATTTATTCTTTAGAGATATTCATTACGGAATCATGTGGTATCTTCAAGAACACAAATTGGATGGGAGATATCAAATAGCTGAAAAAGTTGTTCAAGAGGTTATTAAAACTTTCGTGCAAAACGGAATACTTAAAAAGATAAACGAACAAACATGGGTACTGGATTATCCAGAGTTTGCTTTACCAAGGATTGAGAAGAAAACAACGGCATGAACAGTACTGAAAAATTTGAGCGGTTAGCGCAAAGTGAATACAAGTGGGGCTTCGTTACCGACATAGAATCGGAAACTGCACCACGCGGATTGAATGATGATACCATTCGGTATATTTCTGCAAGGAAAAAAGAACCTGATTGGCTGCTCGAATGGCGATTGAAAGCATTCCATCACTGGCAAACTATGGTAGAACCGACATGGCAGAATGTGAAGTATCCGCCAATTGATTATCAAGACATCATATATTATTCAGCACCTAAACAAAATAAACTAAAAAGTCTTGACGAAGTTGATCCCGAAATCTTGAAAACCTATGAGAAGCTTGGAATTCCACTCGAAGAGCAAAAACAATTTGCCGGTGTGGCTGTGGATGCTGTCTTCGATAGTGTATCAGTTGCCACGACATTTAAAGGGAAGTTAAAAGAGGTCGGGATTATTTTCTGTTCGTTCTCGGAAGCTGTTCAAGAACATCCTGAACTTGTGAAAAAATATTTAGGTTCTGTGGTTCCTGCAAATGATAATTTCTTCGCAGCACTTAATTCTGCTGTTTTTAGTGATGGATCATTCTGCTACATACCAAAAGGTGTTCGCTGTCCGATGGAGCTTTCGACTTATTTCAGAATAAATGCAGCACAGACAGGACAATTTGAGAGAACTCTGATCGTTGCGGATGAGGGGGCCTACGTCAGCTACCTCGAAGGATGCACGGCACCAATGCGGGATGAAAACCAGCTCCACGCTGCAGTTGTTGAATTATTAGCTCTCGATAACGCACAAATAAAATATTCTACAGTACAAAACTGGTATCCCGGCGACAAAGAAGGTAAGGGTGGAATTTATAATTTTGTAACAAAACGCGGTAAGTGTGCAGGTATAAACTCGAAAATTTCCTGGACGCAAGTTGAGACCGGTTCAGCAATCACATGGAAATATCCCGGTTGCATCTTACAGGGAGATAACTCTGTAGGAGAATTTTATTCTGTAGCTGTTACGGCTAACTATCAGCAAGCTGACACAGGCACGAAGATGATTCACATTGGTAAAAACACTAAAAGCACAATTGTATCGAAAGGTATCTCGGCGGGATTTGGACAGAACTCTTACCGTGGCTTAGTCAAGATTCAAAAGAATGCGAAGAATGCACGGAATTTTTCACAATGTGATTCCCTCCTGCTTGGCGATAAGTGCGGCGCTCATACGTTTCCGTATATGGAAGTGAAAAACACTTCTTCCAAAGTCGAACATGAGGCAACGACATCGAAAATTGGTGATGATCAAATATTTTATTGTAAACAACGGGGACTTTCAAACGAGGATGCTGTCAATCTTATCGTCAATGGTTTTTGTAAAGAAGTTTTCCGTGAGCTGCCGATGGAGTTTGCTGTGGAAGCTCAGAAGCTGTTAGGAATTAGTTTAGAGGGAAGCGTTGGATAAATGAATCAATAACCAAGCAATGACAAAGGATAAAAATGTTAGAGATAAAAAATTTATATGCGGCAATAAACGGAAACGAGATTTTAAAAGGAATTAATTTAAAAGTCAATGCCGGTGAGTTACATGCAATCATGGGACCGAATGGCTCGGGAAAAAGTACATTAGCGCACGTTCTCGCTGGCAGAGATACATATGATGTTACGGAAGGTGAATTAATTTACAACGGAAAAAATCTCCTTGAGATGCAGCCGGAAGAAAGAGCGCGTGAAGGAATTTTTCTTGCATTTCAATATCCTGTTGAAATACCGGGTGTAAGCAACACTTACTTCCTGAAAGCTGCTCTTAATTCAATCCGCAAACATCGTGGACTTGAAGAGTTTGATGCAGTCGAATTTCTCTTACACATGAAACAGAAAATGAAACTCGTTGAAATTGATCAAGACTTGTTGAATCGCCCTGTGAATGAAGGTTTCTCAGGAGGAGAGAAGAAGCGGAATGAGATTTTCCAGATGGCAGTCCTCGAACCGAAGCTTGCTATTCTTGATGAGACGGATTCAGGACTGGATATTGATGCACTAAGGATCGTTGCCGATGGTGTAAATAAATTGAAAAGACCGGACAACGCGACCATTGTTGTAACACATTATCAAAGATTGTTGAATTACATAGTCCCTGATTTTGTTCATGTTCTCGCAGATGGTCAGATTGTAAAATCGGGTGGTAAAGAGCTTGCACAAGAACTTGAAGTAAGAGGATACGACTGGGTGAGATAATGAATCAATCTTTCGAAAATATTAAACAATACATAGAACAATTCGAAGCATTTGAAAAAACTCTGAATGGAGAATCGAAAACTCCCTTCCACGAAATCCGTCGAGGCGCAATTGAACAATTTTCAAAGCTTGGATTCCCGACAGCCAAAGATGAGGAGTGGAGATTTACAAATATCCAGCCGATAATAAAAACTAAATTCAAAACGCACTTCAATAAAAAGATAGAAGCGGTAAGAAAAGAGCAGATCGAGAAAGTAATCATTAAGGGCATTGCTGAAACACGATTGGTTTTTATAAATGGATATTATTCTGATGAATATTCGATTAACAACATTACTAACAAAGATATCAAAGTCGGATGCCTTTCTGAAACCCTCCAGAACAATTTTAAATTAATTCGGGATAACATCGCACATATATCCAAATATGATAAAAATGTCTTCACCTCATTGAATACGAGCTTCATCCACGATGGTGCTTTTATCTTCGTTCCAGATGACACAACCATTGAAGAACCGATTTACATCGTCTATATTTCAAGCGAAGATCAAACGCCATTTATTACTCATCCAAGAAATTTGATTATCGTTGGGCAGCATAGTAAAGTGTCAGTTGTTGAACATTTTGTCCATCTATCGGATAATATCTACTTCAATAATGCTGTTACAGAGATAGCAGCAGGCGAGAATTCTATCATCGAACACACGAAACTGCAGAGCGAAAGCGCAAAAGCATATCACATCGGCACAACATATATCCATCAATCTAAAGGGAGCAAGGTTACACAGAACTCGATAATGATTGGCGGGGCAATCGTTCGAAACAATATTATATCTATCCTCGAAGATGAAGGAATCGAATGTACGTTAAACGGTTTGTCGTTGGCAACAGGTCAACAGCTCATTGATAATCACACAACAATTGATCACTCGAAACCGCATTGTGCGAGTCATGAATTGTATAAAGCAATTCTTGATGGAAAATCGAAGGGGGTTTTCAACGGAAAGATTTATGTGCGGAAAGATGCACAGAAAACCGATGCGAAGCAGACAAACAAAACGCTTCTCCTCTCGGATGAAGCAGCGATGGACACAAAGCCACAGCTCGAAATATTTGCCGATGACGTAAAATGTACACATGGTGCTGCAATCGGTTACATCGATGCTGATGCTTTGTTTTACCTTCGCTCACGAGGAATTAGTGAGGAAATTGCACGTGACCTTCTGACATACGCATTTGCAGACGACATCATCGAAAAATTGTGCTGTGAACAGATTCGTGAATATCTTCATCGTATTTTACACTCACGTCTCAAGCAAGGACGAGAATTAGAAAAACTTTAGATGCAGCCGACAACAAAATTAATAAACTCACCAATCGGTATCCAGCCATTCGATGTTAAAAGAATCAGGGAAGATTTCCCAATTCTGAAACAAAGCATTGGCGGTAAACCCTTGGTTTATCTCGATAATGCAGCAACGACTCAGAAGCCGCAAATGGTGATTGATGCAATGAACCGTTATTACATGGAGGAAAATTCCAACATTCATCGGGGCATTCATTACTTAAGCGAGCTGGCAACTCAGTCGTACGAATCTGCACGCGATAAAATACAAAAACATATCAACGCTGCTCATCGGCAAGAAACAATTTTTGTGAGAGGGACAACTGAAGCCATAAATCTTGTTGCACAAAGTTTCACCCGATACAATTGTAAAGAAGGTGATGAAATCATTATCTCTGCCATGGAACATCATTCAAATATTGTTCCTTGGCAATTGGTTCGTGACGAAAAAGGAATTCTCATCCGAGTTATTCCTATCAACGATAATGGTGAGCTTTTCATTGACAAATACGAAAAAATGTTTAATGAAAAAACTAAGATGGTCTCAATCGTTCACATCTCTAATGTGCTCGGCACAATCAATCCAGTAAAGGAGATGATCGAAATTGCACATAGATTTGGCGTTCCAGTACTTATTGACGGAGCTCAAACTACTCCACACATGCATGTTGATGTTCAAGATTTGGATTGTGATTTTTACGCATTTTCCGGACACAAAATGTATGGACCGACGGGTGTGGGTGTGTTGTATGGAAAAATAAATCATCTCGAATCTATGCCGCCATATCAAGGTGGTGGAGATATGATAAAATCGGTTTCGTTCGAAAAGACTATTTACAACGACCTGCCGCATAAGTTTGAAGCCGGTACACCAAACATAGCCGGCGGTGTTGGGATGGGTGCTACTATTGATTATATCAACCAAATGGATTTTGAAGCAGCAGTTCAACATGAAACCGAATTAATGAAATATGCCACCGACTCACTTTCATCTATCAAAGGTTTAAGAATTATTGGAACAGCGAAAAAGAAGTCAAGCGTTATATCTTTTGTGTTAGAGAATATTCATCCACACGATGTCGGAACGATTTTGGATGACGATGGTATTGCAGTTAGAACGGGTCATCATTGCGCCCAGCCGCTTATGAAGTGTTTCGAAGTCCCTGCAACAACTCGGGCTTCGTTTGCTTTCTACAACACTAAAGAAGAAGTAGATGCACTTATTAAAGGAATTCATAGAGTTATTAAGGTATTCAGTTAATGACAGCACTTAGAGAGTTATACCAAGAAGTAATTCTTGATCATAATAAAAGTCCACGCAACTACCGGCGTATGGAGAATGCGGATAGAAAAGTTGACGGATACAATCCGCTCTGCGGGGATCATTTCACACTTTTTATAAAGCTGAAAGATGGAGTTATCGAAGATATAAGTTTTGAAGGTGCTGGATGTGCCATTTCAAAAGCGTCCGCATCTGTGATGAGCTCGGCTGTGAAAGGTAAATCAATTCAGGAAGCAGAAGAACTGTTTAAAAAATTTCATACACTTGTGAGAGGTGAATCTGATCCGATGGAGGATTTCGAGAATCTTGGGAAATTAGCAGCATTCTCCGGTGTATCTGAATATCCTGCAAGAGTAAAATGTGCGACACTTGCATGGCACACTTTACATTCGGCACTTACATCAAAAGAATACCGTGTATCGACAGAATAAAATCGTATGGAAAAGCAACAATTAAGCTCAGTTGAAAAAACAGTTATTGAAGCACAGATTATCGAAGCTTTACGAACCTGTTACGATCCCGAGATTCCGGTCAATATTTACGAGATGGGATTGATATACGGGGTAAACATAAGCGATAGTGGTGAAGTTGAAATTATGATGACTTTAACATCTCCATATTGCCCTGCGATACAATCGTTGCCTGCTGAGATTGAACAAAAAGTTAAAACGGTCCAAGGAGTAACTGATGCGAAAGTGAATGTTGTATGGGAACCGGCTTGGGAGCCAAGTAAGATGACGGAAGCGGCGAGATTGGAACTTGGTTTATTCTGAATATGTTAATAACTGATCTAACGCACGATGACGATTTGTTGTATAAAAATCCGAAATACGAATATCGAAACACTAAACAAATTCGAAATTCAAATGCCCAAAACATCGAAAATGAAGGTTTTTGAGATATTTTATAATTTTGAACATTTGTTTTTGTTTCGGATTTCGAATTTAGGATTTCGGATTTTATACTTCAATCACACTTTTGCGTAACTTCAGTTAATAAGTAATAGCATTTTAATTTAATAATAAAAAGAAAGGAAGAATATGTCATACGAATGGAAATTCAAACCGCGTCCGTATTCAGATGAAGAAGCAAAGTCACTTTTAAAGAATGTCGCTTCCACTGAGACAACGGACTGGCATTACAACACACACCACAAAGGGTACGTTACCGCACTGAACACAATCGAGAAAGGATTGGAAACAGCCGACCGCTCGAAAGCCAATGGAAACTACAGTGAAGTTGGTGAGCTTAAACGCCGATTTACATGGAATCACTCGGGTGCAATGCTGCACGATTTGTATTGGGAAGTTTTAGGCGGTGATGGCGACCCGAAGAAAGGACCGGAAGTTCTTTCAGCAATTGAGAAAGAGTTTGGCTCGTTCGATAAGTGGAAAGAAGATTTCAAAGCCACAGCGATTTCGGCAAAGCTAAGCGGATGGGGACTTCTAGTCTTTGACCGTCTATGGTCTGATAGATTGTTGAACATCCTTGTTGATGAACACCAGTACGGTGCAATCTGGGGCGGCATTCCTGTGATTGCACTCGATGTGTTTGAACATGCGTATTACCACAAAGATGGTGCAAAACGCGCCGCTTACATTGATAACTTCATGGCGAATCTGCATTGGGGCAGGATCAATGAAAGATATAAGAAGTATGTATTAGGGAAATAAGTATAGCCGATTTTGGATTTCAGATTTCGGTTTATCAGTAAAAAAGTCGGTCCACGAGCCGACTTTTTTATTTTTTGCTTTTCTGATCCTTTCTCATTACATTTAACTCAATGATAGTGTTAATCGTTAATCATTTATAAAGGAGAGTTATCTATGCAGCAACGATTTTTTAAATTGTTAATACTAACATCAATCATCCTCGTTCAATCTTTCAATTTCGCCAATGGGGGAAGGATAGCTAAAAGATCATCCACGCTTCAGAGTTTCTTAAAACCAACTGTTCAAAATCAATTCACGATGACGGGAAATAATTGGGCATTTGAAATGACTAATTATGGTCCGTATGCTCAGGATATTGCAGGTCGATTACCTACAGGAGGTGGATCTGGCGGTGAATTTCCCCGCGGTACGGGAACCTATATAATTTTCGCTGCCGGTTTACAAATAGGTGCAATGGTTGATGGTATACCGAAGGTAAGCGTGATTGATTTCGATTCTGAATATCAACCAGGGGCTGTAGGAACAAATGCCGGGGCTGCTGATAATAAACTTTTCGCGTTATATAAAGATGGAAGCGATGGAACACCTCCCGGTAACGGCGACGATATCGATGATTATTTAAATTGGCCCAAACAATATGGTGCACCAGTAGATAATGTCGGGAATCCACTAGTCATCGGTGATTTGATGAGTTGGTGTGTTTATAATGATATGGATACCTCTCTTCACCGCTTACCTGATGATTCACAAAAAGATCCACTGGGGCTTGAAGTTCAACAAGCATCAATACAAGTTAACATCACTGGTTACAGCGATGTATTCTTTATGTATTGGAAGATTATCAATAAGGGAACAAAAAATCTATCGGATGTCTATATCTCAGGTTGGTTTGATCCTGATGTTGATAAAGCGAGTAACGATTTGATCGCTACCGATACACTTACAAGCATGGCATTCACATACAACGCTGATAATACTGATCCAGTTAGTTTAGGTGGTTCAGCATTTGGGGCAGATTTTTCCCAAGGTCCGGTTGTTGATGGAGAACCAACCGATACTGCAAAATATCTTGAGCTAACAATTGGCGGATTCGTACAGCGGATTGTTCCGGGGAAAAAAGTCCTTGGGCTTAGTTCAACTGTTAGATACATTAACGTCCGTGGTGCTGAAGGTGATCCCGACAATGATAGAGAATTATACAATTTAATGCGAGGACTCGAAAAGAACGGCGATCCTAAGTCGAGTCGTTTTACATATCCCGCTGATCCGCTTACCGCTCCATCTTCTGAACTTGATCCACGTCCGGATGATAAACGAATGATGCTTTGCACAGGTCCATTCAACTTAGCCGTCGGTGATACACAAGTCGTAATATTATCTTGCGTAGGTGGAAAAGGAACAGATCGGCTTGATGCAATTAAAAATCTTCGCGCAACTGATACAATTGCACAAAGACTCTACGATCAAGGATTTCATTATCCCAAGTGCTCAATCTATACTAGAGCTACAAGTTCAACAACAACTGAAATAACCACGGTCGTGGACTTGACAGATTTCCAATCGGCATCCAGTGCCAAATTACATTTCACACCTGAATATGGAACCGAATCTGACTTCTATATCGCCTTATACGACGATGGTTTACATCAAGATAAAATTGCTGGAGATAATATTTGGGGAAATACACAGCAAAGAGAAAATCGCAAGTATCCATACAAGGGAGATTTGATTGTACAATACACTGGACCTACTGATACATTCAATGGTGCATACTCTCGGATTGCTATCAGACCTTTACCGCTGTTGGATAATTGGAGAGTTATCTGGGAAAACGGACAGCAAGATAAAAAAGTAAATAATTATGAACGCGTTCATTTAACATTCGACATCGAAAACCCGGATCAGGTTAATGACATCAGTGAAATTTCGATTACGTGTGTACAAAATACTACACCATTGAACTCAAATACGATTATCCCTGGCGGCACATTTTCAGATACTTCATTCTATTTGATTTTAACAGCACCGGCATCGGGAGATTCATTTAAGTTTGCTTACACAATAAATTTTGATAATCATTTTAAGATGATGTATTCTGATGTGCCAATTATAAATTGGAATCCAGGTACACTTTGGGGAGATACTTTACAGGTAATTCCAATTCAAGGCAAAGCCGATTACTTAATCCCAATCATTGCTGATCCAATGTTATTGAACGGACACACATATGCAATATCTTTTTATAAAGATATAAATACAAATCTAACTGTATTTCAGATTAAAGATTCAACAACCGATGTGGTTAAACTTACAAACTCTCCCATCTCCCCAGATGAATTATATCCACATCCTGTGATTGATGGAATCTTATGGAAGATGGATGCACCTGAACCAGATTTCTCAAACTTTGAAGTTGTTGCAAATGCAGGCGGCTCTCTGATACCAAGTGAAGGTGCTGCAGCAGATTTTACAAATTTCCCATCCAAACGACCGACCGATTCACAACAGGTTGGACCTGCTCGATGGTTGATTCATACTGCTGATAATGGTTACCGTCCGGATTATCAATCGTTTTTATATAGAACAACACGTGGGGGCCCATTATGGACTGAAATTATTCCGTACGATTTTGAAATTAGGTTTACAGCAACCGGAAGTTGGGCTTATGATTCTTATAACTCAATGACAAATTTCTTCCACGTTCCTTTTGAATTGTGGAACATCGGTATCGGAACCCCCGATGACATTACTGATGATTATAGAATGGTTCCTTGGTTATTAGATGATGATAGCAGCGTAACATTTAATATGGGTGTACCAAATGCAAAATTCGCTGGAACATATGATCATACTGTTTCTGGTGGTGATAACGATCCATATACCGATTGGATATACTGGCAGCGCCCAGCAAATACATCACCAGGCCAATCTGGCTACTTGGCGGCTGAGGCGGAGATGATCGCTGGAACATACGATGGTAATCGTGAAACAGAAGTTATGGCACGAATGGTTTTTGTTAATTGGAATGGCGATATCGGTGCCACACCTCCATCGGGAACATACAACCAACCACTCCCAGAAAATGGTACAATATTCCGCATCACTACAACAAAACCAAATATGCCGGGAGATTTACTTATTGTTAATTCAATAATAGTTGACGTTTTAGAGGATAAGTTACCGATAACTTTCTCGTTACACCAAAATTATCCAAATCCATTTAATCCAATAACAAAAATTGAATACTCTTTACCAGTAGTATCACGCGTAAAATTAACGATCTATAACGTTCTCGGTCAGGAAGTAATTAAACTTGTAGATGAAATTCAGGACCCCGGAGTTAAGATAGTACGATGGAATTCTTTTAATAATTACGGTGGTTCCGTTGCGAGTGGCGTATACTTTTATCGGCTTGAAGCAACAAGTATAAACCAACCGAGTAAATCGTTTACACAAGTCCGCAAGATGTTACTTTTGCGGTGATCATATTTAAAAAACATAAAAATACTCATAAAAAGTCGGTCCACGAGCCGACTTTTTTATTTTGTAGTGGATATTTTGTTGTTTTTGCCTATTCTCACATTAAATAAGAAAACCCTTGAGATTCAACGTGACAATCTTTATATTTAATAAAACGAAATTTATCATTTAATATATCCCTCTACCATTATTATGAAAGTCTTTACTACCCTAATTGCAATCATCATTGCCATATCTTCTCTCGTCGCAGAATCACAAGAAAAATATTCCCAGATAAAAATCTTTGTGCCAGATAGGACCGCTTTGAACAAAATTTGGAGTGCCGGAATTGATTATGAAGGGTCTTCAGGAAAAGTTGGCGGCTGGATGGAATTCGTTGCAAACCAACACGATCTTCAGCAATTAATTTCACAAGGAATTTCATATACTATCATCCACGATGATCTCAGCGTCATCAATCAACAAAGCTTATCCAAATTTCCTGTAGATGCACTTGGCTTTGGATACGGCAGCATGGGAGGGTACTATACTTATGAAGAAGTAAAATCACAACTTGATTCAATGAAACTTCTTTACCCAAACATCATAACGGCAAAAGAGAGTATTGGAACATCAGTACAAGGTCGAGCAATTTGGATTGCAAAGATATCGGACAATCCGAATAATTATGAAACAGACGAACCGGAAGCTTTATACACTGCGCTCACACACGCACGAGAACCACAAGGTATGATGACTGTCATCTATTATATGTGGTGGCTCCTCGAGAATTATGGTTCTAACTCTGATGCAACTTATTTAGTTAATAACCGACAGATGTGGTTTATGCCAGTTATAAATCCCGACGGCTATGTTTATAATCAAACAACAAATCCATCGGGCGGTGGAATGTGGAGGAAAAATCGACGAAATAACGGCGGTGGTATTTATGGCGTTGACCTGAATCGTAATTTTGGACCTTATTATATGTGGGATTCACCGAACGGCGGTTCGAGTACTAATCCAGCATGGGAAACATACCGTGGGGTAGCTCCATTTTCCGAGCCAGAGGTTGCCACCATATATCAGTTTTTATATTATAATAATGTAAAAACATGTTTCAATTATCATACCTATGGTAATCTCCTAATTTATCCATGGGGATACCTATCTGCTGAGAGCAGCGATTCACTTATCTATCGTGAATTTGCTTTCGACATGGTTGGTATCAATCGATATGCAACAGGAACAGATCTTCAAACCGTGAACTATTCTACACGCGGTAATTCAGATGATTTTATGTACGGTGGAAATATTTATAAAACATTTGCCATGACACCGGAGGTTGGCCCATCATTTTGGCCCCCCTCAAATCAAATTTTCCCACTTGCCATAGAAAATTTGAATGCAAATATTTATTATTCTTATGTTGCTGGTCAATACACAACAATTAAACATAACGAAATCATAGATGAAGATAGTGATGGATATCTTGAACCGGGCGAACAATTCATATTAAATACTACCGTGCGGAATAAAGGACTTGGCGATGCATCAAACCTTGAGATAGCGATCTCTTCATCTTCACCTCATATTGTTTTTTCACCTGATAAAGTTACGCTTGAGAATTTACTTGCGAGAACTGATTCCATCGTCTCATTTTCCGGTACCGTTGGTGCGAATAGTCTAATAGGTTCTCGTGTAAATTTGTATTTTGAAATTACCGCCCAAGGCGGATATAAATATTCTGATACTTCTGCAATTTTTATTGGAAAATCGATTGTTTTATTAGCAGATAGTGCTTCCACCGGGATTGGAAATTGGATTGCATCCGGTGGCTGGAGTACAACAACAAATGCACATACACCTCCATATTCTTTCACTGATAGTCCAACCGGAAACCATGCTTCGAATGTGAACGCTCTTCTCACGCTTGCTTCAACTCTAAATTTAACCGAATATAATTATTGCATTCTCCGCTATTGGACGAAATGGGCTATCGAGCCATCTTATGATTTTGCCAGGGTAGAAGTTTCAACGAATGGCGGTACAAATTGGACATCTTTAAAAAGTAAACTTTCACACGTTGGCTCCACCCGCGGTGTTCAATCCGCTGGTACCTGGGGATATGATGGATACACTCCGGGTTTAAACTGGATAGAAGAGGAAATCGACCTAACACCTTACGTTGGTAATCAGTTATTATTACGTTTTCGTCTTTCGAGCGACGGAGCTGATAATCGAGATGGCTGGTATCTTGACGATATCCGCGTACTTGCCTACCTCAATATTGCTCAACAGTCGGAATTTATTATTAGTGATAATGGTGGAGAATCAAATATTTTGATATTTGGTGAAGCTTCTGCTGCAACGGATGGAATTGATGAATTCTTAGGTGAGTCTGAATTACCACCTAAACCATCTTCTGGAACGTTTGATGCGCGTTGGTCTATTAACAGCACAGACGGAGTGAACACCGACATGAAACAGACATTATCTTCAACTCACAAGTCAAATACATTCACTGCCGAGTTTCAACCGGGATCAGGTGGATATCCTATAACATTAAGATGGAATCCAGCAAGATTTCTTGATGGTGGCTGGAAACTGCGCGATGGACTAACTCACGGAACACTAATAAACATCAACATGTGGACAGATACCAGCTTGGTAATTACCAATACGTCAATTCAATCTATCGAAATAACTCACAGCATTGTGGATACATTACAACAAATTGTAGATAGTGGCTGGAACATCATATCAGTACCAGTAATAACCGAAAATCGAGCAAGGAACTTTTTATATCCGCAAGCTAAATCAGAAGCTTTCGCCTACCAAGGTAGTTATGTTATCGTAGACGCACTTGAGTACCTGCAATCTTATTGGTTAAAATTTATTTCAGATGATACGATTACATTCACTGGCACACCGATAGTTCGAGGTACATTACAAATTCCAGCGGGTTGGGCATTAATAGCTGGCTTAAGTTATGCTACACCAGTGAATCAAATGCAATGCAATCCACCGCCGTGCAAGCTTTTTGTGTATCGAGGGACATATCTTGAGCCAACCACTTTAACACCCGGTGAGGGATTCTGGATGAAAGGTCCCCGGCAGCTTAGTTATTCAACCTACCCTGCAGTTGGTTCAGTCACACGCAAAGATTTAACAATTCATGAAATGAATTCTTTCAGTACCGTTACAATTTCAAATGCGGTCGGACGTAAAGCAACACTCTACTTCGATAAATATCAAGAATTGGAAGCTTCTGCTCTGGAAGGGAACGAATTACCGCCTCTGCCGCTGCATGATGCCTTCGATGTTCGTTTTGAATCACAACGGAATGTTCATATCTTTAACTCAAGCGATGCTTCTAATGAGATAAAAATTCAAATTCAATCATCTATTTATCCAGTTACGGTAGAATGGAATAGATTGAAGTCGGATAATACGTCATACGAATTAGCAATTGTGAATGATAAGGCAGAAGCTGGGGTACAATCCCTTACAATGAAAGGTTCAATGTTAATTACTGATCCAAATATCAAATCTCTAATTTTGAGAAATCTTCCCTCAGAATCTGTTCCGAGAGATTTTGCACTATATCAGAATTACCCAAACCCATTTAATCCAGCTACTACAATTAGTTTCGATTTACCAACTCCATCTATTGTTACTCTAAAAATATTTAACACACTCGGTCAAGAAGTTTCATCAATATTAACCAATAGATATTATGACGAAGGCAGATACTCCACAAATATTGACGGAAGCAAACTGCCATCGGGGCTTTTCTTCTATCGGTTAACGGTAAAATCAATAGAAGATGAACAAACAGTTCAATTACAAAGAAAAATGATAATCATCAGGTAATTTTTACAAGGGACATAATTATGCGACGACTACTTTTATACATAGTAATTTGTGGTATTTCTGCTTCTGCATTGTATACCCAACAAACCTCTTGGCAATGGGTTAATCCACTGCCACAAGGAAATATTTTAAATAGTATCTGGTCCATTAATCAGGATACAGTTTTCTGCGTGGGTGATTATGGAACGATCATGAAATCTACAAATGGCGGACAGACCTGGCGAGTTACCCAGAACGCAGCAAGTGTTACTGAGCCACTATACGCCACACAGTTTACGACTAGCACTATCGGTTGGGCAATCGGTGAAGGAGGAAGAATATTGAAGACCACTGACGCGGGAACGACATGGCTCATTCACAACAGTCCTACGACGAAGGATCTTTTTGGTATTCATTTTATTTCCACGTCGACCGGATTTATCATAGGTGCTCAGGGGACTATTTATAAAACAACAAATGGTGGCACCGATTGGACTTACTCAACACCTATAACAAATGCAACTCTTTATAATGTTTATTTCTATAGTCCGAACCTCGGATGGATTGTTGGAACAAACGGTAAAGTTCTTGCAACAACAAACGGCGGTACAACGTGGGAATTGAAAACAACTGGAACAAATCAAAATCTCTACACCGTCCAATTCATATCACCAACAGTAGGATATGCTGTTGGATCATTCGGGCTTCTTATAAAATCGACCGATGGTGGGAACTCATGGCAATCGCAAGCCAGCGGTACAGATTTCAGTTTATACAGCATGCATTTTATTACACCTTCGAGGGGTTGGGCTGTGGGCAGTTGGGGTGCCACAGTTGCTACCACCGATGGGGGTAATACGTGGGTTGAGCAATCAAGCGGAACATATAACGATATTTATTCAGTGCGTTTCGCTTCGCCGAGTGTTGGCTGGGCAATCGGTGATTTTGGAACTATTATAAAAACAACAAATGGGGGAACCAATTGGTTTTCGATTTCGACAGGAGTTAAAAATATTCTTTATGGCATTCATTTTTCATCCGGAACGAATGGCTTAGCGGTGGGCGAAGAAGGAACTATTATACGCACGATGAACGGTGGAAATACTTGGACTCAATATCCAAGCGGGGTTTCACCAACTTTATTTTTATACGGTGTATTCATGTTAGATAATAACATCGCATGGGTGGTCGGTGACAGTGCAGTCGTTATGAAAACTACAAACGGTGGTTATTCATGGTCAAGACAAAATAGCCGCACCGAGGAATTATCTCTTTATTCTATTTATTTTGTAAACGCATCCACAGGTTGGGCAGTAGGCGATTTTGGAACTATCTTAGCCACAAATAATGGTGGACTTACTTGGGTGGCTCAAACTTCGAACACATATAATCCTTTAATGAAAGTTAAATTCTTTAATACCTCTATTGGATGGACAGTCGGTTACGGGGGTGAAATCCTGAAAACCACAAATGGTGGACAGACGTGGATTCCTCAGATAAGCAACACATATCAGACGCTCTACTCTCTCGATATTATTGATCAAAATACAGTTTATGCAACGGGTGATTTTGGAGCCATCGTTTCCACTACTGATGGAGGAACTAACTGGACACCTCAGATGGTTAGCTCTATTTCAAGTTTTTATGGTACTACATTCTTATCCAGGAATGTTGGTTGGGCGGCTGGAGATGACGGTGAGATCTTGAACACAACAGATGGGGGGATAAACTGGAATTTTCAACGGAGCGGAACACTGAATACACTCTGGGAGATTCAACTCATCAAATCAGGGACGGGAGGAGGATCTCTATTTGCAACCGGGATCGGCGGAACAATATTGACTTCTAGTGCATCGCCCTCACCAACCCGGATTTGGACAGGTCAATTTGATACACTTTGGAGCTCTCCGGCAAATTGGCACCCGAGCGGAGTACCGGAAAATGGGGATAGCGTCATTATTCCTTTTACTGTTAATAAGCCAGCATATCGTACCCTAAACCAGCAAGTAAATATTGGTGCATTGTACATAGCACCCAACACAAAACTTACTTTTGGAAGTGGACTTGCACAACTTGTTGTCAGTGGAAATATCCGCATCGAAGGCACTCTCTTACTCGAACCAGCATCAACTTTAGAGCTTATTGTTGGCGGAAATTTTTTAATAAGTGCATCTGGAAAATTCATCCCCGGTCAATCCACTGTTAACATTATGAACAAAGGACAATTACGAGGATCCTTCTTCAACCTTCTCATCGGCGATAGTGCAAAAATACAATCAATCGATAACATCGAAATAAAAAATAATCTTAGAACATTTTCCAACATTTCTTTAAGATCAGTTGATACATTGAGCATTCTGAATCCTGACGGTCATGGAATACAAGGGAATGGAATAATATTAGCAGGGACTGTCAAACGTACTATCAGACCTGGGGCAACCATACAATATCGATTCGAAAGTCCTGTAACTTATTTACAATTTTATCCAACTGGCACGCTCCCGGACACTATTCTCATGACTGTATATCCGAACTCCCTTGCTCCATTACTTCCAGAATCGGCATTTGTTAAGCGTTATTATTCAATTACGCCGATCGGTGGAAGTAATTACAGGGCATTTATGTCGTTACGATATGATACTTCCGAATCTACGATACCAATTTATGATTTAGGTCTCTTTAGAGATTCAAACGGTGTTATTGTTAATATGGGTGTTACCGACTATCTCGATAGTGACGTTGTAGCCATTAACCTTGATTCAGTATCAAAATTTTCAAATTGGTTTTTAGGACGATCTGATTACACATGGAGACATCCTTTCCACTTTATCGATTCTCTCATTATACGCGACAATGGTTCAATAACAGACACACTCTACTATGGGACTATTCCTGGAGCTACCGATGGTATCGATCTACGTTTAGGAGAAATTACACTTAGTCCAAAACCACCGGCAGGCACATATGATGTGCGCTGGCTGATACCTCCTACGAATGGGACGCAGGTAGACATTCGCGACATTATCAGCTTCACTCATACGGAAGTTATTTTCACAGGTTCACTCCAACCAGGACCCGGGGGCTATCCGTTCACTCTACGATGGAATAATGCGAACTTACCATTAGGAACATTTACTCTTCGCGATGCTGCTACCCAGAGCGCTCAGTTTTCTATAAATATGAAAATGCAAAATTCATACGTCATCACCAATCCTGCTATCACGTCATTTCAGATAGCATATACTGTTTCCGCATTTTACACTTTCAACGCTGGTTGGAATATGATGTCTATTCCGGTTGACCTAATCGGTGACAATAAAAAAACGACTCTCTTTCCAAATGCAATCTCTTTTGCGTTTGGATACAATCAAAATTATTACATAGCAAACACATTAACACATGGCAGGGGATATTGGTTAAAATTTCCTGCAGTTAATAATATTCCGTTGGATGGAATACCTTTAACAGTCAGCACAAACAATGTTCAAGAAGGTTGGAATATGATTGGTTCTATTAGCTCTTCCATCTCTACAGCATCAATAATTCAAGTGCCAGGCAATATCGTTCGCAGTGATTATTTCGGATATTCCGGCTCTTATGCTCCAATTGATACGCTGCGTCCTGCTAAAGGATATTGGGTAAAAGTTAATCAACCCGGGCAGCTTGTTCTTAGCGATGGAGGATTTGCTGTAAAAGCTTCTTCATTTGAACGAGATGAATATCTTAAACAATTGAACACAATCTCACTAATAGATAACGAGGGGAATACTCAATCATTACATTTTGGCAAATCGCCAAGATCGTCATTCTCAATTGACAGATTTGAACTTCCTCCTCTGCCGCCTGAAGGATTGTTCGACGCACGTTTCTCAACAAATCGCATGGTCGAATTATTACAAGATAAATCGGAACCACTGACAATAATGATTCAATCGTCTTCTTATCCGATTAAAGTCTCTTGGGAAATAACACAAAACACAGAGCAAACAGTTGTAATGACAAACAGCTCGAATGGTAAACAACTATCTCCAAAAACCAATAACTCGATTATCATCACCGATCCATCGATTAAAAGAATTACTTTAACATTGAGTGAAATCAAAAACATACCAACGGAATTTTCACTCAAACAGAATTATCCGAACCCATTCAATCCAATAACTAAAATCGACTTCGATTTACCAATCGACGCTTTTGTTTCGCTGCAGATCTATAATGTTTTAGGCCAGGAGGTTTCATCGATAATTAATCACAAATTATACGATGCTGGAACATATTCAGTTGAAGTGAATGCTAACATGCTCGGGACTAAAAGCAATATAGGGTCGGGTCTATATTTCTATAGAATGCATGCACAATCAGAAAATAAAAATTTCGTTCAAGTTAAGAAGATGCTCATAATAAAATAAAAGTTGCACCTAAAGTTAAAGCCCAACTCAGATGGGTTGGGCTTTTTTATCTCCCCCCTCTTCAATTATAAAAATCCTTGCAAGGATTACGAATTTTACGTATATTTATTACCATAAATTTTACCGAGAACATCAATAATTTAACAATTGGGCAATTTTTAGGATATTTCACTAACCCTTATAAAATTCTGAATGTCTAAACTTAAACTATTTTCAGGTCGATCTAATACAAAACTTGCTGAAAAAGTTTCCGAGATAATTGGCATTCCACTCGGAAAAGTAGAGATCGAGAATTTTAGTGACGGGGAGATTTGGGTGAAGTACAATGAAAACATCCGCGGTGACGACGTTTTTATTTTTCAATCGACGAATCCACCTGCTGATAATTTGATGGAATTGTTGATTTTAATAGATGCCGCAAGAAGAGCATCTGCCCGAAGAATAACAGCGATCATTCCGTACTTTGGATATGCACGACAGGATCGGAAAGATCAGCCGAGAGTTTCTATCACCGCAAAATTAGCGGCGAACTTGATTACTGAAGCAGGTGCTGATCGAATAATCACGATGGATTTACACGCTCCTCAGATTCAAGGATTCTTCGATATACCTGTAGATCATTTGTATTCATCTGCGGTTTATACATCGTTCTTTGCCCAAAAAAATATTCCGGATTTATCTGTTGTATCGCCCGATGTTGGTGGTATTAAGATGGCTCGCGCATTCGCAAAACGCCTAAACGCTGGTCTTATTTTAATTGATAAAAGACGACCTAAACCGAATGAAGTTGAAGTAATGAACATCATCGGCAGTGCTGAAGGACGTAATATCTTAATCGTAGACGATTTAATAGATACTGCGGGTACTTTTTGCAATGCGGTTCAAACTTTAAAAAAAGCTGGAGCAAAAAATATCATCGGTGCTTGCACACATCCGATATTTTCTGGAAATTCATTTGAGCGGATTGCCGCTACCGATGTTACAAAGGTTTATGTGACAGATTCTATACCACTTAAAACATTGAATCACCCGGTTGATAAAATCGAAGTGCTTTCGGTTGCCGATTTATTCGGCGAAGCTATTAAACGAGCATACAATAATCAATCAATCAGCTCGTTATTTGACATTGATAAAGGATAACTAAAGGATCAACTATGCGAGAATTTATTTTAGAAGCAGAAGTACGTACGCAATTTGGCAAACATTCCCGTGCGATAAGACGTAATGGAAATATTCCCGGAATATTTTATTTACACGGAGAAGATGCTATCCCAATAACAGTAACAGAAAAAAATCTTAAACCCTTAGTCTACACTCCCGAAACTCATATAGTCAATCTTAGATTGAATAATGGAGCTGAAAAAAATTGTATTCTCAGAGATGTTCAATTTGATCCCGTAACGGACAGACCCATTCATTTCGATCTTCAGGGTTTACGGGAAAATGAAACAATTACAATGGAAGTTCCGATTACAATTGTAGGCGGAACTCCGATTGGTGTTCGCGAGGGCGGTATACTTCAACAGTTGATTCACCGCTTAAAAATTTCATGTCTACCGAAATATATCCCTGAGCATATCGAGATTAATGTAGAGAATTTAAAAATTAACAACTTTACTCACGTTTCAGATTTAAAAATTGAAAATGTAACAATCCTTGAAAGTGAAAGCACTTCAATCGTAGGTATTTTACCACCAATCACAGAAAAAGAGCCAACACCCGCAGTGACTGGAGCTGAGGAAACTATCGAACCGGAAGTGATTGGTAAAGGAAAGAAAGTTGAAGAAGGCGCCGAAGTAGAAGGTGAAAAGAAAGCAGAAGCGGGAACAAAATCTGCATCACCCGCGAAAGAGGAAAAAAAATAATTTGACTGAAAAGCCAAGCCATGTTTGCTATCATCGGACTTGGTAATCCGGGGTATGAATACGAAAATACCCGACATAACCTCGGATTTGCAGTCGTAAATTCTGTTGCTGAAAAACTCAACCTTCGATTTATTGGGGGAAGGGAATGTTACATAAGTGGTATAAAAGAAGTTGGCGGTGCAAGAATAATTTTAGTGAAACCGCTATCTTATATGAATAATTCAGGTATTATCGTAAAAGAGTTTCTGGAAACATATCACATAAATTTGAATCAAGCCCTTGTGGTTATCGACGATTTTAATTTACCACTTGGAACAATCAGGATAAGAGAGCGCGGAAGCTCAGGTGGACATAACGGTCTATATTCAATTATCTACCATTTACAATCAGAAGATATTCCGCGGCTTAGATGTGGAATCGCAAGTGAATGGATGCCAAAAAGAAAAGATGCACTTGCTGATTTTGTGCTCTCCCCGTTCATTGACGAGGAGATAGAAGTAGTACAGCAAATGATAATAAAAGCACGCGACGCATCCATAGTCGCCGCTACAGAAAATTTTCAAACGGCGATAAACCGTTTTAATCGAAAAACAATTTAATTAACCCTTCCCAGAGTTCATTCCGATTGAATCGGAATGATTATTCAGGAATCTAAATAAAAACGTCCGAAGGGAACAAAATGAATCAACAAAAACAAACATACGAAACAACTTTCATAGTTAATGCCTCATTGGAGGATCCACAGGTCGAAACAATAATCACCCATGCCAGTGAGACAATCACGAGGAATGGCGGTGAGATCAAACAAATAGATAAGTGGGGTAGAAGACGACTCGCCTATCCTATCCTGAAAAAAAACAATGGCTTTTATGTGAATATTGAGTTTACCTCATCTGGTGAACTTATTCCTCAATTAGAAAGAAGTTTTTTACTTGATGAAAATATACTCCGCTTTTTAACAATCCATCTCGATGAGAAAGCGTTAAAATCAAGTCGGATAGTACCGGTAATTCCAACAGTTGATGTGGTAATCGATGTCGATCCAGTTACTCGCGAGCCGATCTTTGAAGATGACGATATTCCGATCACTGGTGGGTCAGTAAGCTGAATAATTTATTTTCACAATAGTCAATCACCGAAGGAATTATTATGGCTGACCTTAAAATGCCTGAACTAAACAATATCATTATTAGCGGCAACCTAACAAGGGATCCAGCGTACCGACAAACCAGCAATGGCACGCCTGTTATGAATTTTACGATTGCCTCGAACAGAAAATATCGAGACGTGAATAACCATTGGCAAGAGGAGGCGTGTTATGTTGGGATAGTAGCATGGAATAAACTTGCAGAAAGCTGTCTACACAGGCTAAGGAAAGGGAGTGCAGTGCTTGTAGACGGTGAACTTCAAAGCCACCTTTTCAAAAATGAAGACGGTGGAAATCGGAATATTGTTGAGATCAAAGCACGCCGCATCCAATTTCTGAACAAAAAGACGATTACAACTGAAACATCTG
>JASEHD010000169.1 GCA_030019075.1 Bacteroidota bacterium | reverse complement strand
AAAGAATAGTCATCTGTGTATGTCCGCTTGGGAAAACATCCCGCTGGGCAAGTGCGAGGGCATTTAATGAACCCTTCGGGATTGATTCACCTGCATTGATAAAATCCCTAAGACAGTTTGTTAGCCACAAACCCGGAAGCTCATTGTTCAAAGCGTAAAAATCATGCAATGTAAATCGTGGTCCAACAGCAGGAAATGCTAAATATCCAAGATAAGAAAGTGCGAATCCGTACACCACCGTGAAAACAGCAAATAAAAATTTTTCTTGATCCTTTCTGATGTACAGTTCAAAACCTACAGCAAGCATGATAAAGTAATAGCTCGTATATGCGATTTGAAGAATCTCTGTTAGCAGCGGAGTGGCAAATTGTGTAAACCAAACAGTAGGATCGACACCAAATATCGCACGGTCAATGGCAATAAAGATATTATCCCAATCTCCTCGTTCACTTCCTAAGATAATGAAGTGGACTTCTTTGAAAATAAAATATATTATTGGAATCGGATACCAATCCTGAACTCCGCGAATAATTTTGCTTGATGAATTTTCAACGGTTTTACCTAATCTAATAATAAATGCAGCAAGCAGTAAATTGGTTGCGACGATGTAAACACTCATCATAGTACCAAAGGAAAGTATTACGCTCAACAGTGATAGAATATGTGTAAATCCAATGATAAGAATATCTACAGGCCTAAGAGAATGAAACCATGTCTTAAATTTAATTTTTCCAATCATTCAATTACTCTTTCAATACTGTTTGTAAGCTTAGCGAATTGCTGCACGGTAAGCTGCTCGGGACGTTTATCTAAAAATAAATCAAGTGTCTGAACTTTATTTATTTTGTCTTCAGTCAATGGAAGGTACAATAAACTGTTGCGTAATGTTTTTCTTCTTTTTCCAAATGCGGTTTTCACAACGACTCTGAATAGTTCATCGTCAACGTCTGGGCTAAGCTCTTCACGTATTTTGATATGCAAAACAGAAGAAATTACCTGTGGCTTCGGATAAAAGCAGGTCGGTGAAACATTAAACAGTAATTTCGGCTCTCCATAGTATTGCGAAAAAACCGAGAGTATACCGTAATCTTTCGTGTTTGGCTTTGCAACTATCCTTTTAGCAACCTCGCGCTGAACCATTATCGTGGCATCCTTTATTGCAGTTCTTTCTTCAAAGAATTTAAACAGAATTGAGCTTGTGAGGTGATAAGGAATATTTCCAACTAATCTAAGTTTTTGGTTCAGTTTGTTTTTAAATGAAATGAGAGAAATCTTAAGGAAATCATGATGTAAAATCTCGACAGTATTTTGTGAGAATTTGTTTTTAAGTTCTGCGACGACTCTGCCATCAATTTCAACCGCAATCAGGTGTTTTGCGTTTTGGGCAAGATGGGAAGTCAATGCTCCTTGTCCAGCTCCGATTTCGAAAACGATGTCCTCATTTGTTAAAACCATCTCCCGTACAATTTTACGGGCGATGTTATCATCGACAAGGAAATTCTGCCCAAGTGATTGTTTTGGTTTAACAGTAACCGGCATTATCCGCTCTATCACTCAGGGCTTTTTAAATAATTTCTTTATCCCCTCTTCTGCTTTCTTCTTTAATTCGTCCTCAACTTTTGTCTTCCCCTTTTCCAGTAATTTTTGTTTTTCTTTTTCGATTGCTTGCTTTGCCATTTCTTCTTGAGCTTTTGTGTTCAAATGAAGTGATGGACTTGTTGTGGTTCCAGAAACATCAAAGTTGAGATTGATGCGATTGTCTTTATCTTTAAAAAATTGCAGGAGTTGATCTGCAACACCAGACAACCTAACTCGATTGGACGCGGATTCCGGGAGTTTAACATTAAGTGCGTATGCCATCGAGCCATCAAGCCCATGATAGCCGTTCATCGAAAAATCTGAAATGCTTGAGCTGACTTTCAGGTCGCGGATATTTACACGGCCATCTGAAATCGAAAATGCGTTTGACCAATTCTTGAATGTTACTTCTCGCATCTCGTTTATTCCCGTGTAGTCGGCAAGCTTAGTTGTGAGCGGGAAACCTAATAATTTTCCATCAAAGATTTGCACTTTACCCTCCCCGACTAAAGTTTGCGTGTTCAAGCCGAGCGTGTCGTTCAGGTCGCCCTTTAAAATTGCATTCATATTAAATTTCCCAAACAGGTTATTTCCGAAAGATGTAAACTTTGATAAGATAGAGTTTGCTTCGACACCAACAATTTCTAAATCAAGATTAAATGGTCGCCTGTTCATATTTTGAACATTAAGTATACCTTTTGTGAGAACCGTTCCTTGAAAGGCGTTGACTGAAAAGTTTTTTAGGGTGATGATGCCATCGACAATCGAAAGCGAACCGAGGGTATTTGTGAATTCAAATTTCTCGGTTGTCAATTTTTTAATTGAAACATTTGCGTCTACGTCGATTCCAGGAAGAAACATCGCTTTTGGTTCGTTTGTCTGCTTCTTCTCATTTGCTGTTGACGGTTTCTCCTCCGAGATAAGGTCGGTTGTTCGCAGTTGTTTAGAATTAAGTGTGATTGATGCAGTGGGCTTACCCGCCGCCTTCTTTGCGTCTTCCAACACTAAAGAAAGATAGTTCTTCATAACAAATGCGAGTGACAAATCCGATTCGCCGATGTTCATCGAAAGTTGTTTCGATTCGATAAGTCGATTATTAAAAGTAATCGTTCCCGCTAAATTTCTGAGCGGCGTCGGTGAAGCTGCGGTTTTAAGTGTAACATTTTTAAAATCTATAATACCGTTTGCCTTAATCTCTTGAGGTAATTTTACAGGTCCTTCTATCGACACTTCTCCATTCAGCAAACCGGTAAGCTCAGTGCCTTTTTCAAGTGGATAAAAATCTTTCACCTCGATAAGGTTCATTGTCCCTGCAAACCACGCACCCAATATTGGATCGTCAAAATTTGTAATGCTAAGCTTTCCAGCAATTTCGTTGTTTCCTAACAATGCACCAAATTTCTGGAGCGAGAATTTTCCGATTGGTGCCACATTGTCGCGCGCCTCAGGGCGTTCGAATGAACCGGCAATATTTATGTTGCTAATCGACTTTGCAAGTGATTCATATTTAATTTTACCATTAGAAACTGTAAAAGAACCGATCACACCCGGTGTTGATGTTTCACTCAAAGTTCCACTGATGGTTGTTGAAAACTTCACATCGCCCGAGCTTTCTAAACCCTGAGTATTCTTTAACATTTCTGGTGGCACAAGGGATAGTATATGCGACATCTGTACGCTTGGGGAAGCAACAGTGAGATTAAAATTCATCGATTCAGTTTGAAGTCCAGAGATTGTGCCTGTGGTTGTAAGAGGAAGATCGCGCATCTTTGCATTGATGTTATCGATTTTCAAGATGTCGTTGTAGATCTCATACACAAGTTTCAAATCTCCGTCGATTGGTTGATCAATAAGATATAGAGTATTTATCGTACCATAACTCAGCTTCTTGATAATCGTTGATCCTTCTATGTCTATGGATTGTTGCTGAGGTTTGGAATGAACATTCGTTTCAAGATTAAGTCCCACAATTAACAATCGAATGTCGGACTTTTTGTTGACGTACTCAAGTTCTAAATTGTTAATTTCAAGACTTGAAAGAAGTAACTCGCCGCCGGGTATTTTTCTGATTTTGGTTTCTACCGTATCTATGCCCCGATCCGTTTTTCCCGTCGTTCCATAATTGCTTTTACCTTCGGGTGTAACTTCTAAATAAATTTTTGGATGATCGAGTATAATATATTTAATGTTCAGTTTGCTGCTGAGAAGATCAAAAATATTCACCTTCAACCGAACATTGTCAAGTGAAAGGAATTCATCTTTGTCGAATTTCATACCTTCGGGATTTGAGATTTTCAATTCATCTATAGAAATTGCAAGTGAGGGAAGAATAGTAAATGAGATATTCTGCACCAGAACGGTACGGTGAGTTGCTTCTTCGATTTTTGGGATGATAAGTGCTTTAAGTCGTTCGCTGGTTAGATACAGTTTTAATCCAACAATGACTGCAAAAAGGAGCATAATGGGAATAAAAAGTACAGTCATCCAAGTTTTTGTTTTTTTGTTTAGAGCCATTAGGGAAATCCTTATATTATCATCATTAGAAAAATATACCGAAATAAGGGTAGATTAACAACTGAGAAAATTGACAATATGCTCCCATTTCAGTATATTCTGACGAAAAAATATAGAAAGGATACCCAATGAAAACAATGCCATTATACATACTCTTAATCATTACGACTTTCATAGAACCTATATCTTTAAATGCACAAGTCTCTCTACTTTGGGAGTCATCATCGTCGTATGGCGGTAAGGGTTCACTATTTCAATTCGGTGATACAAGAGCTAGGTATTTCTACGTAACGGATACTGTAACCAAGGAATGTAAAATATACGATCCGAACAATTTCGTACTCAATTATAAGTTAACATCCATTGATGTATATGATGTTTTTTATTATGTAATACCTGACATGAATTCCAACGGACATCCCGAAGTGTTAATTTATAACAATAAAATTCCCGGTAGCGTTCGAATCAGAGATTTATTAACAGGTGCAAATATTTATGTGTGGTCAGGGGGTGGTTTTTGGTATTCTATATATTTTGTCGGACTTACACCTGGTAGCAATGTCTTGAAAATTGTCTTGTTGAAAATGGAGATGTCAACATATAACACTTCGCTTGCTATCTATTCACTAGGTGTAACAATTCCTACAAGTGTTTACGGAAATGAAAGCAGTAATAAACTGCAAGATGAAATTATATTGCATCAGAACTATCCAAATCCATTTAATCCATTAACAGAAATCCATTTTTCTATTCCATCTGGCACACACGTAATGCTAAGGATCTTTAATATTCTTGGAGAAGAGGTATCAACTTTGTTAAACGAATGGAAGGAGCCGGGTTCATATACTTCGACATGGAATTCTTCAAATAATACGAGCGGAGTTTACTTTTATCGGCTACAAACTAGTGTAACGTCCCATAAATAAGTAGACATTAATAAAATAATTTAGTATATT
>JASEHD010000168.1 GCA_030019075.1 Bacteroidota bacterium | reverse complement strand
AATTAATGTCATGGTGAGCCTGTCGAACCATGACATTTCATCATAATACCACACTGCGACAAGATCAGTGTGACAGTTTTTAGTGGTATTATGCAATTTTTCAGAAGTCTCATACAGTTTATTAACTGAAAGGAAAATATTTGAGACCTGTTGTCCGTTTCTTGGAAAATAATCTTATCGAACGCATTATCGCAGAAGGCCGTGATATAATGTGCAAGCTCGGTATCGAAATACACAACGAACGTATAATCACTTCACTCGCCGATCACGGAGCAAGGGTCGATAAGAATACACAGAAAGTGTTTTTCACTCAATCTTTAATCGACAAAGCGATAGCTGCAACTCCTCACTCATTCAAGTTGTACGATGTTCTTGGAAATGAAGCTGTTGATTTGTCCGGTTTCAACGTGAACTTCACGCCTGGTTCTGCAGCAATTTATTATCTCGACGGAACAACTAAATCGGTAAGGAGACCAACAACGTCTGATTACATCCGTTATGCAAAACTGATGTCGAAAATGAAAAACATCGCATCGCAATCGACCGCCATGATTCCTTCGGATGTTCACGAAAAAATTTCCGACAGTTATCGACTTTATTTGAATTTGCTTTACTGCGAGAAGCCGGTAGTAACAGGCGCATTCACGATTGAAGCGTTTGAGATTATGAAAAATCTCCAGCTTGCAGTCCGAGGCACAAAAGAAAATCTAAAAGCTAAACCGCTTACCGTATTTTCTTGCTGTCCAACATCGCCGCTGAAGTGGAGCGAAATTACATCTCAGAATCTCATTGATTGCGCCGTATACTCTATTCCGGTTGAATACATCGCCATGCCTCTTTCGGGTTTCATGTCGCCTGTTACAATTGTTGGAACCCTCGTCCAGCACACAGCGGAAACTCTGAGCGGACTTGTTATAAGTCAGATTTTCAATCCGGGAACACCTGTTTTGTACGGCGGCTCACCAGCTTTCTTCGATGTTCGTTACGAAACAACACCGATGGGTTCGATAGCAACTATGATGATCGACTGCGCCTACAACGAAATCGGAAAATATCTAAGAATTCCAACGCAGGCATACATTGGTTTGACCGATGCAAAATCCCTCGATGTGCAAGCCGGCTTCGAAACTGCAACCGGCGCAACGCTTGCCGCTCTTGCCGGAATTAACAATATTTCAGGGCCCGGAATGATCGATTTTGAAAGTTGTTTCAGCTTGGAAAAATTAGTTATCGATAATGAAATTTGCGGAACGATGCTTCGGTTAGTGAATGGAATCGAACCGAAAGAAGATTTTCCTTCCCTCCCGATCTTCGAAGAGCTGCTGCACGATAAACATCTACTCATCGCCGATCATACAAGGAAATATTTTAAAGGAGAAGATTATCTGCCCGGACCGGTGATCAACAGGGCAAACCGTTCGCGATGGGAAGAAGATGGAAGCGCAACCGAATGGGAACGTGCAGCTCACGAAGTGGAAAAACATATCAAAACATATCAACCTACGCGGCTTCCCGAGAACATCCAAAAAGATTTGACTAAACTGATGAAATCGGAAGGAGAACGCTACGGCATGAATGAACTTCCAGCGAGAATTTAATGCGGAAAATTCTCAACATCCCGATAGATTCGGTTATACCACCAGAAGAAATTATCTTTAAACATCAAGGTATTCCACAACATATAAAAGTGGATGAGCGAAAAAAAGAACTTTTCAATGAAGCGATTTCGATTTTCCGGAAACTCGCATCCCCAATCGGAATTGTAATGGAACTGACAAAAGAAGAGTTCAATGACGTTTTTGTTGGTGAGGGAAGAAATGAAATCGAATCTCCGGTAAATCCGATTTTTAAAAACGCGGATGATCTGGCTCTTTTCGCAGTAACAACAGATGAAAATATCTGTTCGGAAATATCGCGATTGTTCGGAACAAACGATTTCGCACTCGGCTCGATGCTCGATGCAGTTGCCTCGGAGGCAACAGAAATGACAGCTCGAGCGATGGAGAATTTTTATTGTTCTCATTTAAAAAATATCGGCCGTTTTAAAAATACAAGTAGTATTCTTCGTTTCAGTCCGGGGTATTGCGGCTGGCATGTGAGCGGACAACGCAAATTGTTTCAGCATCTTCATCCCAAGGATATCGGCATCAAGTTGCGGGAAAGGTTTTTGATGGAACCGCTTAAATCGATAAGTGGAGTAATTATTTCCGGCAAAAAAGAAATTTTCCAATTCGATGATACGTTCTCGTTCTGCGGGAGTTGTGCAACACATGAATGCAGAGAGCGAATTATAGAAAATAGAAGATAGAAAATAGAGAAGGAATTAGTATGAATATACTTCAAGAAATTTCACAACAGTTACAGGACGGCAACCCAAAGAACGTTGCCGAGCTTACACAACAAGCAATCAATGAAAACCTTGATACTAAAACGATTCTCGATCAAGGACTGATTGCAGGAATGTCGGTAGTTGGAGAGAAATTCAAACAGCATGAGATATTCCTCCCGGATGTCTTGCTTGCCGCAAAAGCGATGTATGCGGGGATGGATTTGCTGAAACCTTTAATGCTGAAGGAAGGAATCCCAACAATCGGCAAAGTAGTCATCGGAACGGTGCAAGGAGATTTACACGATATCGGTAAAAATCTTGTGGCGATCATGCTCAGGGGCGCTGGCTTTGAGGTTGTTGATTTAGGTAACGATGTTTCACCGGAAAAATTTCTCGACACGGCTGAAAAAGAAAATGCTGAAATAATCGGTATGTCTGCCCTGCTCACCACAACAATGCCGGTGATGAAGAAAGTGATTGATCTTGCAAAAGAGCGCCGGCTTTACGGCAAGAAAAAATTCATCGTTGGCGGCGCGCCGCTTTCAACCGAATATGCAAAAGAGATTGGCGCCGACGCATATTGCTTCGACGGCATGAGCGCGGTTGAAGCTGTGAAACGGTTTACAGGTGTGAATTAACATGATACCGCTTCCCGATCGTTTGAAACAAACCGGAGTCCTTGTTGCCGATGGAGCAATGGGAACAATGCTTTTCCAGGGGGGATTGAAACCGGGCGAATGTCCAGAGCGGATGAACCTCGAGCATCCTGAAATATTAGAAGAAATTGCACGGCTATATTTCGAAGCCGGCGCGGAAATTATTCAGACAAACACATTCGGCGGCTCACCTTTAAAGTTAGCAATGTACTCGCTTGATGATAAAACTGAAGAAATAAATGCCCGAGCTGTGCAAGCAGTCAGAAAGGTCGTTGCTGATAGAGCTTATGTCTCTGACATTCGATCCAACGCCGAGAGGATTTTACACGATAATGGGAGTTACAATTGAGCAGACTGTAAAAGGACTTACCGAAGCGGGGGCAGATATCATCGGCTCAAATTGCGGCAACGGAATCGAGAAGATGATAGATATTGCAAGAGAATTCAAGAAACATACAACTCTCCCAATCATAATCCAATCAAACGCTGGATTGCCTGTAATAAAAGATGAAGTATTGATCTATCCTGAAACACCCGACTTCATGGCAAGAAAGAGCAAAGAGCTTGTAGAAGCTGGAGTAAAAATTATTGGCGGTTGTTGTGGAACGACTCCTGAACATATAACAGCGATTAGGAAAACTATAGAATCTATTTTGTAACCGGATGCCGGAGAAAGTGGAAGGGGAATATAACAAAGATTAGAGTATAAAAAAAATCCCGTCCTCTTTTCGAGAACGGGATTTTTGGTTGTTCAAAAAAATATTATTAGATCTTCTGAACGTTAGCAGCTTGAAGTCCTTTCGGACCGCGCTCGACTTCAAATTCCACTTTATCGCCTTCATTCAGGTTTTTATACCCGTCACCAACGATTGACTTGAAGTGTACGAATACATCTTCTCCGCCTTGTCGTGAAATAAAACCGAAGCCTTTTGCTCCGTTGAACCATTTAACTGTACCTTTTTCCATGGTACTATTCCTTTCTTGCCCGCAGATAGCGGACTATTTTTTTTACCCGATGCCCTGGGTGAGGTGTACGCTTCCTTTGTTAGCTCTTAAAACGACAATCGCAGCCATGGTTTTCAAAATTCACCATGAACTGCTATTAGGATTGACGGGTTGATGACTTAACTCGTTTTGCGATACACACTTAACAGTGGTTCGAACGGTACATCAGCACGATCTTAAAAGCATGGTTTCATACCATTTTGGCTATGGAACCATCCCTTGCGGGAAAACAACGGTGTACTGTTGATTGCGAATTTAATATAGCGATTACTTATACCAAATCCAAGTCGGTATATCACATCATTTTTTTCGGCCAAAGATTAGTCCTTCAGCTTGAATCTCCTCTATAGAAATCGTATTTTATTGTGTCATGAAAATTGCAATAGTTCAAACGAATCCAATCTTCGGAAAAATTGAAACGAATGTAAATGACGCTCTCTCGATGATGAGTAGCGTGAGTGCAGATTTATACATCCTCCCTGAATTATTTAATACAGGTTATAATTTCATTGACCAAAAAGAACTCCGGCAATTAGCTGAAACAGTTTCAGGTTTTACTTCTCAAGAAATGATGAAGTTTACAAAGAATAAAAATTGTTACGTTGTTTATGGCTTTGCCGAGTTAGCTGAACAGATATATAATTCTTGCTCTCTTGTAGGACCCGAAGGATTCATCGGGATTTATCGAAAGATTCATCTTTTCTATCGCGAAAAATTTATCTTCACGCCTGGTAATTTAGGCTTTCCTGTTTTTGATTTACCAATCGGTAAAATAGGAATGATGATTTGCTTCGATTGGATTTATCCTGAAGCCGCCCGGACACTTGCTCTTAAGGGTGCTCAGTTATTAGCGCATCCATCGAATCTAATTTTGCCGCACTGCCCCGACGCTATGGTAACGAGATGTTTAGAAAATCGTGTCTTTGTAGCGACTGTTAATCGTGTTGGAATAGAAAACAGGGATGGTATCAATCTGACATTCATCGGGAAGAGCGAGGTTGTATCACCACGCGGTGAAATACTTGTTCGCCTCGGTAACACCGATCCAGAGATCGCAGTAGTTGAAGTTGATTTATCTTCCGCGAACAATAAACATGTTACAGAAT
>JASEHD010000167.1 GCA_030019075.1 Bacteroidota bacterium | reverse complement strand
CTATCTCTTTATATTCCTTTGAACCTGGCTGTATCCATACAACACCATCCACAAGTGCAACTTTATATGCATTACCAGCAGATTTTGAAGCAACTTTAACCGCATCATCAAATCCACGACCCTGATTGCCGCCAAGTGAACTTAAAAAATTTGCTTCACCTACAATATATTTCTTTCCAGATTTTGCTACAAAATCTGGACGCTTACTTATTCCGAGTCCCAATTTCGTATTACAAAAATCAAGTATTTTTTTCTCACTATCTTCAAGAAAAATAATTCCTTGAAATGATTCGATAAATGAAGCCAAATCCACATGTGAAAATTGTAGCTTCAGCCAATTCCGAAATTGAGGTCCTCTCCTAGTATTTGGCTCCTTCGCTTCGATTATTCCCTCTCTTACCTCGGCAAATCCCATTTTGTAAAGAATATCGCATATCCTTTTTACAGTCATCGGGTTCCTGCCAATTGCCGAACGATCACTTCTCAAAAAACTTACATATGAGTCTTTAAAAGGAAATTTATCAAGATCGAGTAATTGATTTACTAATTTACTGGAATCTCGATTCTTGAAAGATTTCTCGATAAGAGCGAGACGTTCTTCATCTATCTGTCGCTCGATAGGATCATTCGGGTATATTTTGTATAACCTATCCAAGTAATTCTTGGTTTTAGCTAACTCAACTGTCTTTTTTGACCATACATTCATTTAGCATATCACCTTTCAGTGGTTTGAAAATTATGTTCATTGCCTCTTTTTTTCATTGCAAGAGAATAAGGTGAATGATGAAACATTTGATATCTCTTTAATCTTTTTTATTGCCGTACTGATTGCTATTTTAGAATTATCAATGCCGATCCATTTTCTCTTTAATAACTCGGCTGCCATTAGTGTGGTTCCTGAACCGGCAAAACAATCCATTATGATGTCTCCTGGATTAGAAGATGCTTCAATTATTCTTTTGATCAAATCAAGATTTTTTTCTGTAGGATAAGTGGGATATTGAGGGTCCTTCAGTTCCCATACATCTTGAATCTTTTTACCTCGTGAGAGAACTTCGTCTGCAAATATTTTTTTTCTGGGATTTCCCGAGCTTGACCACTCGATTAATCCTGATTTTTCTAACCTTGTTAATTCTTTCGGAGAAATTCTCCAATGCCTACCATGTGGAGGGAACAAGCCATTCCATTCTTTACCAGTAGCACCATTTTTTGTTTCCCCTGGGGCATGAAGAGGTGTTGTTGTATATCGCCTTCCGTTTTTATCGATTTTTGGAAATAATCTATTAATTTCTTCCTCTGTCATTTCCTGATGTGGCTCATTCCAAATATATTGATTCGTTTTAGAATAAAAAAGAATTGTATCTTTAATATTGCCGTAACCTTTTCGAGAAAAATTCTTAGGATTGCACTTAATTCTTGTAATATCATTGATAAAATGTTCTCTGCCAAAAATTTCATCCATAAGAACCTTAAGATAGTGTTCCATTTTTGAATCTATGTGTACATAAATTGATCCATCATCCGACAATAATTCTCTGATAAGAATGATCCGCTGTCTGAGAAATTCAAGAAATTCTGCACCAGCCAGATGATCAATATATGCAATTTCGTCATTGTCACTTGCGCTGATTGTTGCAGTGCGATTACTACCCCTTCGAAATATTTGTCTTGTCGAAAATGGTGGATCTATATAAACCAGTTTTACTTTCCCATTGACTTTGGGATCATTCATAAAATGTTTTAAAACCGCTATATTATCTCCATAAATTAATGCGTTATTGGTGTTGTCAAATGTAATTTGACCATATGAATTTGATTCCCTTAACGATGCTTCCGGTATCGATTGCAATAAATCATGCACATCCACTTTTCCATCGTAATTTAAAAGCATTAACGATGATCTTTGTTTTAGTTGCGGCGTAACTTCCCACTGGTATATTAATTCATTTACTCTTTTCCCCTTTTTTAAATTTTTCCTATATGATATTTTTTTATTTTTCTTTTTCATCTTCTGACCCATGGTTTTACCACTCATCAATTGTATATTTTATTAACAATTTTGTACTAAGTTCTTTGTATTTTGTTTAAAACATCTATACTCTTTGCTATACGCTCATCGCTCTCTGCTCTATGCTCCTCGCTCTCTGCTCTATGCTCTTCGCTCTAAGCTATTTCATCCCCATCAACTCTCTCGCACTTTCAAGTCCACTCTTTGTTACTTCTTCGCCGCTCATCAGCTTTGCAACTTCCTCGACCCGTTCTTCAATATCAAGCTTCCTCATACGCGTAGTCGCACGCTGCTTATCTTCAATCTTTTCAACAACAAAGTGTGTATCCGATAATCCGGCAATTTGCGGAAGATGCGTGATTGCGATGACTTGATGAAACTGAGACAGCTTCTTCAAACTTTGCCCGACTGCCTGTGCAATTCGTCCGCTTACGCCAACATCGATCTCATCAAAGATAAGTAATGGCAGGCGATCAGATTTTGCAAGTATCATTTTTAGAGCCAGCATGATTCTTGAAATTTCGCCGCCGGAGGCAACTTTAGCAAGCGGTTTCGGATCTTCACCTATGTTTGTGGAGATGTAGAACTCAACATAATCCATCCCTTTCGTAGTTGCTTCAAGAAAATCTTTTCCGAGCTTAATAATAGCATTCTCTTTGTCAGATGCTGGAGATGTTGTAATACTGGTTTCAAAAACAGCATTAGGAATTCCAAGTTCGATTAATGCTTGAACAACTGATTTATTTGCTTTCTTTACAACTTCGTGCCGCTTGACCGATAGTCGTTGTGCGATATCTGAAGTAATTTTCCGCTCTGCATCAAATCGTTTTTTAAGTGAATCGATTTCTGTTTGAAAATTATTTGCCAACTCAAACTCCCATCCGATTTTCTCACGAAGCTGGAGCACGGCATCGAGTGCGCCGCCGTACTTTTTCTTAAGGAGGGCGATATTCCCAAGGCGATTCCGAATTCCTTCAAGTCGCTCAGGATTGAATTCAATTTTCGAATTATACTGCTGAATGAACTTTGCTAATTCATCCACAATTGCCGCGGCGGAATTTGCCTCCTTCTTAGGTTCTTCGAACGATGTATCGATAGCAGCAAGATTCTCAAGTTCGTTCCGTGCAAGTATAATCTGGTCATGCACAGCGTTGTCACCTTCATACAGCATTTGATACAAACGCTCGGTAGCACTGAAAAGTCGTTCTGCGTTTTCTAAAATCCTCAATTCATTTTCTAATTCATCTTCTTCGCCTGTGTGAGGATTGACCGCATCTATCTCTTTTATCTGGAATTCATACAACGAACGCCTCTCCATCAACTGCTGTTCTTTAGCTTTCAGCTCTTTGAGTTCGTTGAGAATTTGATGCGTCTTGTTATAAGCTTGACCGAATTCGTTCACCAATCCTTCCAGCCGTCCATAATCATCAAGCAGGTCGATGTGAGTTTCAGTTCGCAATAATGATTGATGTTCGTGCTGACCATGAAGATCGACAAGCATATCGCCGACAACCTTCAGCAATGTAGTTGTTACCGGTGTATCGTTGATGAACGAACGGCTTTGTCCTTTGATGGAAACTTCCCGACGCAGGATAAACTCATCGGAGAATTCGATTTCGTTTTGTTTAAGCAGTGTTTTTAGTTTCTGATTCCCGGAAACATCAAACAATCCCTCTACAATAGCTTTATCAGCACCTTTGCGGACTGCTTCCGTGTCTGCACGCTCACCGAGAACGAGACTCAATGCATCTATGATGATTGACTTACCCACACCCGTTTCACCGGTGATAATATTCAGCCCGCGTTCAAACTCGACGTTGAGCTCATCGATGATGGCGTAATTTTTTATGTAGAGGGTTTTTAGCATAAGTTATTATTATTATCCATTAGATCTCGCTTCTTTAAAAACAAGAAGCGGGATGAGAGTTTGCTTTCAGCAACTCTCAATTTAATGATTTTTTTTTATAAAAATACAATATATGAATCAACCGGTATAGCTGTCAATAAACATCAATATTCAAGAAAAGGAACTGGTGTAAATGTGAGAATAAAAATAAGAAAAGTAATCCATCCAAGAATTTTTCGTTTAGGAGTAAGTTCCTCTACAAAAGGTATCTCTGGGTGGTTGAGTTTGATTAAAAAATACAAAATAGCTGCCCAAAGAAGCCAACCTGCTGAACCGGGCAAAGATTCCGTTTGCCAAATAGGAACGATACTAATAAGTCCTAAAGATATTAAGAAATAGAAAAACAACCGGGCTATAAATCGTTGTTTTTTTCCACCAACTAAAGCATAAAGAATATGTCCTCCGTCTAATTGGCCAACTGGCATTAAATTTAGAGAAGTAACGAATAAACCAAACCAACCGACACATAAGTAGGGGTAATGGTAGATCTCATTCATCGGGGGAAAGTAAACATTTGAAGCGACCAATTTCGAAAATCCGAAAAACAGCAACGAATTACCGAACGAAAAACCGTGCTCAGGAATTTGATCTAATAACCGATATTCGGGATGGATATTGAATAAATATTCAGTACCGGGAAGAGTGAATAGCCCATAAAATAATATTCCCACAGTAACAATAAATCCCGCGATGGGTCCTACGATACCAATATCAAAAATCTCCAGTGCCGTTTTGGTGGTTGACCGTATGCGTATAACCGCCCCCATTGTCCCAAAAGGATTAATTAAAAATGGTGGGGCTGGTATATAGTATGGTAAAGTTGTGTCGATATTATGGTAACGGGCAGCGAAATAATGACCAAATTCATGGGCAGATAGCATCAGTAGTATACTGATTGAATAAGGTAAACCTAACGAAAAATTTGAAAGCTCAAAAGGATCCTTATTTAGCCATTGAACGCCAGCAAGTGTTGTTGTGAAAAATGTAAGAGAAAAAAGTGAAGTATGAATGAATAATCTAAGAAAGTTTGTTTTGCTGCTTATCATCAATAGTTAAGTTACGAAACAATTTAATTATTTTCTAATAAATAATTAAATTTATAAAAAAATAAAAGGCTCTAGCTATCCCAATGCTAGTGTACTGTCCCAAACGCTTCTCGACATATATTAACTTTCGCAATTATAGT
>JASEHD010000166.1 GCA_030019075.1 Bacteroidota bacterium | reverse complement strand
GTTTGAAGGTGTGGCATTATTGATTAAAGGATACGATCTCCTTAACGTCGTGGATGTTCTGATGGATATTGGCTTTATAGTTATTGCCGGCGACATTTGGAAAGATCGGGCGACTATTATTTGGTATACCGATAAACCGTCCACATCTCAGGTAGAATACGGATTGGATACTGCTTATGGCAGCGAAACAGAGCCGGATGAAGCCCTAGTAAACATCCACAAGGTTATCGTGACGGGGTTAGACACTAATCTGAAGTATCATTTCAGGATCCGCTCGGTGCTAGAAGGTGGACGTGAGATAATCAGCCGGGATTATGAGTTCCCGAATTGGGATGATTATTTGGCAGTATCGAATGTGGTTGCAGGTAATGCCCAAGCCGGCAGAATTACTATATGCTGGGAAACAAATTCACCGGCGACTGCGCAGGTTTTTTACGGCGAAACAGCATCGCTTGGATCTGAATCGTCTATTATTACTAATTACAAAATATTCAATGTAGTAGATGTTACGGGTCTGTTTATAGATACTACATATTATTACAAAGCGAGATCGACACGTCCTGTTGGATTTTCTGCGGAATCGGATATTTATTCTTTTTATGTGTCTGGAATCAGGGATGTGGTTGTATACTTCCCAAATCCGATTTTAAGTTATTCCATTATTAAAGATTATAAATCCACCTCAATTTCGGTTGATCCAATGCTGCTTGCCGTTTATTCAGATATAACTCCGGGCGACGATTTATTCGGCGAGAAAGAAGTATCGCAAGCGCAGTTTTTATCGGACACGCAGGTTATATCATCTTTTGTAAATTTTGGAACAATAACTAACGTAGATAGGGGTCTAACTTATATTTATGACGGTGGCAATGAACAAACAGTATATTGAGCTTCGACAAGCTCAGCTTGTCAAATTATGGAGTTTATAAAATTATGGAAAAAGCAACTTCGACAAATTCAGTGGAATTAAGTTCTAATAACATTAAAATCACAAAGCAAAACATAAAAGAAATCAAAACCGAAATAGATTTGGGTTTTGATTTGAGATTACAGGCTTTAATAGACGGTAAAGAGGTTCTTGAAAAGAAATCTGATAGTTTCCTTTCAAACTTTTTAAAGTATTTATATTTCCACATGAGCAAGAGCGAAAATATAAATCTTACAGATATTAATTCTCCCTTTCGTATTCTCATGATGAACAATATATTAAGATTATTCTCAGATTCATCATATGTTATTGAGAGCACGCTTGCAAACACACCATTAGCTTTAGAAAGGGGCGTTGCAGGGGAGCATGTAAATGGATTTATCGTTGGTTTTAATGACAGCGGCTCGGGATTTTTACCAGATATTTCCGATTCAGTCGTAATGATTAATGATTATAATTTGAGACGACGAATTGTTCACGGTACAGCAGCAGGTCAATTATTATTTGCCGGGACTTCTGTGTCAATCCCAAGCGATGATGCAGTTAAAATAACAAGAAACATAACCGGCAATCCAGTCGGTTCGGTGCTTGTAAAAGAATGCGGTTTGTCTGTTAAACATCCATCATATACAAACGATACGGCGAGATCATTTATTTTGATGAGGGATTTGCTCGGGGATGGTATTAATATAGCAGCTAATAAAATATTAACACTTAATTATCTTTTAAAAATAATTACTACAGCACAAAAAGGACTGTTGACTCAGTTTGTTCGTTTGTTTTACAGATCGATAAAGAATGCTGCGTTGGGAGTTAGTACAATAAGCGGTTCGGATAATGTAGGCTGGAATATAGCAACGTTTTTTGTAGCAGGGGGCGGCGGGTACACGGAGTGGGATGGTAATCGTGGTTCAATAATTGCTTCTCACTTAGAAGATTCCGGCGGTGCGAATATTGGGATAGTCATAGGCACAAACGGCTCTGATGTTAATATTCTGCAATCCGCATTAAACGCTAAAATTAAACACGGCAGCACAGCCGGGAAGCTGTTCCATCACGGCAATGCCGTTGATGGATTTACAATAAATACAGGTAATAACACGGCGCAGTATGATATAACGAGGTTATTTGAGAATCTTTCCGGCAGCAGTATTACAGTGAGAGAGATTGCAATCTACTGCAATTCGGGCAGCGAACAAGCCGTGGCATGTATTTACCGGGAAGTTTTAGCTCCACCTCAAGAGATAGCCCCCGGTGAATTATTTAAAGTAAAATGTACACTTAAGATAACGGCGTAATTGGTATGCAGCCAGACAATTATATGTGATTGACCTCACGCCATTATGTCGTAATTAATTTTTCTCAATTATCGCGTGAATCCATTCTCAATTATCGCGTGAATATACAATATACAAACCATCGATGGCTTTATCCAACATTTCCCACGAATCTGGTGGAATTATTTCAATAGTTGGGAAAAGGATCGGAATTCCGCCTTGTTGCTCAATTAAGTTGATAATATTTCTTGCCTGCGATGCTGCACGTGTGATTAGAATTGTTTTATCGGTTAAACTCGTTTTAATCACGCTTGTTTCCGGATTTGTTCGAGAATTTCTCTTCCGCCGCTTGCATACAACGTTTGTGCAAGTTGTTGACCCAACTCTTCCGATTTCTCGGGTACACCACAGACTTTACCTCTAACCATCTTCTTGCCGTCTAAGCTTCCGATCATCCCGTCCATTATGAATTCATTATTTTCTATACGAGCATACGCACCAACAGGAATCTGACATCCACCCTCGAGTGTACGGAGAAACGATCTTTCTCCTAATGTGGAGAAAGTCGTGGCTTGACTGATGAGCGGATGAAGGTATTGAATTATATCTCTATCGTCTTCGCGAATTTCTATACCGAGCGCACCTTGTCCGACCGCCGGAAGCATTTTCCCGGTCGGAAAACTTTCAGTAATACGGTTCTCAAAACCAAGACGCGTAACACCGGCACTTGCGAGAATAATTCCATCCCAATCTGATGCATCAAGCTTAGTAAATCGTGTGTTGAGGTTACCACGTAAATCAATTATCTCCAAATCAGGACGCCAGTTTAAGATCTGACATTTACGGCGAAGACTTCCCGTGGCAATCTTACCATTCATGGGGACTTCATCAAAAATTTTATATTTTTTTTGGGGGTGAGCAATAAAAACATCACGCACATCCTCACGCTTGGTGATTGCCCCGATAATCAATCCGTCTGGTAAAGAGGTGGGTAAATCTTTAAGACTATGAACAGCGAGGTCGACTTGTTTGGCTAAAAGTGCATGTTCGATTTCTTTGGTAAATAATCCTTTGTCTCCAATCTTTGATAGTGGGGAATCCAATACTTTGTCTCCGGTTGTTTTAATAATATCCACCTCGATTTGAAGCTTTGGGAAGTTTTTCAGCATCTCACCTTTCACCCATTCCGCCTGCCAAAGTGCAAGTTGACTGCCGCGTGTTCCAATGATAATTTTTCTGAATTTGATATTCATCAATCTGCTTTCTTATCTAATCCAAATAAATGCCGTAATGTGTGGATCTTTGTGCGTGCGTCATCATCAGTAACCTGGGTTGTACCATTCTTTAAATTCACCATAGGTGTGTGAAGAATTTTATTTAAGATACGCTTAGTAAGAATTTCGATTTCTTCTTGTTTGTCTGAGCTGAAATGGTGTATGTGTTTTTTTACCTCTTCCTGCCGTATATTTTCAAATTGTTCTCGAAGTTGTCGAATAGTTGGTGTTACATCGAGTGAATCGTGCCAAGCTATATATTGTGTTAATTCATCGAAGATGATTTGCTGAATTTTGGGAATCTCGGCTTGACGCCGAGCGAGATTGTTATCAATGATATGATTAAGCGCATCGATATCATAAAGAAAAACGTTATCGATATCATTTGCTTGAGGATCGATATTTCGTGGAACTCCGATATCGATAATGAATAACGGCTTATTTGCCCGAAATTTCATTGCCTGCTTAATATCCTTAGCTGAAACTATGTAAGTCGGTGCTTCAACCGAGCTGATAACAATATCAACATGTGAAAGTTCGGTGAGAAGCTTTTCGAAATCGATAACCCTGCCGTTTAATGCCGCCGCAAGTTCTTCAGCACGTTTGCGTGTGCGATTCGTGATAAGGAGGTTTCCAAGATTTTTACTTGCCAAATGTTTTGCAGTCAATTCACCTGTTTCACCCGCACCAATTAGGAGCGCGGTATGTTTTGTTAAATCTTCGAATATTTTTGATGCAAGTTCAGCGGCGGCGTAGCTAATGGAAACGGCGCCTTCACTTATCTCAGTTTCTGTGCGAACACGTTTCCCAACTTGAAATGCGGTATTGAAGAGTCTGTTTAAAAGTAAGCTCGTTGTTTTTGATTCTCGAGCAAGTGCAAAAGCTTCTTTCATTTGATTTAAAATTTGAACATCTCCTAAAACCATTGAATCAATACCCGAAGCGACCCCATAAAGATGTTTCACTGCATATACGGAAGCGAGGGAATAAAAATGTGATTCTTCAATAGAATCTTCAATTCCTTTCCGATTTGCAAGTATTCTCCATAAAGGTTCCTCGTTGGTTCTTGATTCTTGTGGAACGTAAAACAATTCAGTCCGGTTGCATGTCGATATAAGCACGAGTTCTTTAAGCTGCATTAATTTCAGTGTGGAGAGAAGATGAGGAATTTCGTTTGAAGAAAACCAAAGCTTTTCCCTAACATCAATTGGTGCTGTACGATGGTTGATACCGAGACAATGTATATTCATTAGAACAAGATGCGTGATATAATATGGAGTCAGATTTAAGTTATAGTATAGAGATAAAATCTCTGATCTAATCGAACTTATGAAAACTGCTAAATAAAATGTTTACGATAGTCATGGAAAAAATTGTAATTGCGAAACCGAAAATTGATAGAATCATTATTTTTCTTCCCGTCCAGCCAATGATATTTTTTGCGCTTAAACCGATAGCATACACCAGCCAGACAACCATTGTTCCTATGAGTTTTGGATCAGCGTATGAAAATTTTTCAACTGCTTTGGGAAGCCAAATGAATCCTACAATAATTGCGATTGAAAGAAAAATAAATCCAAAAATTATGGCGGTAAAACTCATCCGCTCAAGTACCTCTAGTGTCAAGTCAATCAATAATTGTCGGATATAATTTATGAAGTTTAATTCTGG
>JASEHD010000165.1 GCA_030019075.1 Bacteroidota bacterium | reverse complement strand
GTTAAGTATTAATTCAATTTACATTTGTGTTATTATGTTGTAACATTATGAACAAACTTATACACAAGTATTTTTTTCAAAATTATGGATTTATATCTACATTTAAGAAAAATATCAGATATAAACATATTAACAGGCATTATTATTACTATTACTTATATATATCTTAATATATTAATTATAAGAATGGGTAAAAAGGCATCGGAAAATATGAAAGGAATCGTTTTTGATATAAAGATATTTTAATAAAAAGATATCTTGCCATTAAATAAATAAATAGTAAATCTTTGAAAATTACCGAAAAATTAGTAAATTTTTCAACACCTATTCATCATATTTAATACATAAATTGAGGAAATAACAATGAAATTTTCATCAACAAGTACCGAACTTCAAAGAGTACTTGGCAATATCGGAGGTGTAATTCCTTCTAAATCTACATTACCAATACTTGAGAATTTTCTATTTCAGCTTGCAAAAGATGAATTAAAAATTACCGCAACGGATCTTGATACATCAATGACAGTATCGATAAAAGTTAAAGGTTCAGAAGATGGAATGATCGCTATTCCAGCCAAACGTTTATTTGAAACAGTTAGGACTCTACCGAATTTAAATATCGATTTTATTGCAATTCCGGAAAACAATAAAATAGTTATGTTAACAAGTAACGGCGAGTATAAATTAACGGGAGAATCAAACGAAAATTATCCATCACTACCCTCTTTTAAAGGTCTTGACGAGTTATCAATGGATAATGAAATCTTAAGAAGAATAATAGGTAAAACAGTTTTTGCCGTAAGTAACGATGAGCTTAGGCCCGCAATGATGGGGACACTTTTTCAGTTAAAGAAAGGCGAGATAAAAATTGCTGCAACAGACGGGCATCGACTTGTTCGATTAATTATATCAAATTATCCCGCTATAACATTTGATCGCGAGGTTATAATACCTGCGAAAGCATTAAACCTGGTTTTAAAATCAGTAAACGATACAACAAGCAACATTGCTTTTAATGAGAATCATACAATGTTCACTTTTGGAGATATGGTTTTGATATCGCGAATGATAGAAGAAAAGTATCCTAACTATGAAAGCGTGATACCGGTTGATAATGATAAAGTACTAATAGTTGATAAAAATCAGTTGTTATCATCAGTTAGACGAATAGCGCTATATGCAAGCTCAACAACACATCAGGTTCGTTTTTCAATAAAAAAGAATAATATTACCGTGTCGGCTGAAGACATCGATTTTGGCAGCGAAGCACGTGAATCGTTAACATGCGACTATTCATTAGATGCGATGGAAATAGGGTTCAACTCAACATACATTATCGATGTTCTCTCACACATTGACACAGATGAAGTAATGTTCAAACTCAGCACACCCACAAGAGCGGTTACCATTCAACCGGTCACGCAGCGGGAAAATGAAAATCTTTTGATGCTCGTCATGCCCGTGCGGCTTAATGTTTGATCTCCATGTTTAAATGTATCTTATAAAATTAAGGTTGATAAATTTCAGGAATCATTCCGATTCGTTGTTCGAGTTTAACAATAGGGCAAATATACTTTTCGGAGATAATGGACACGGTAAAACAAATGTTATTGAAGGTATATCATTTCTTTGCCTTACAAAAAGTTTTTACGCATCTAACGATCTAAACTCTTTAAGTTTTAATAGAACACTATTTGAGATTGAAGGCAAATTTGTTACCGACCATGAAAGGGAAGTTTCAGTCAGAGTAGCATATTCAGGCGAACAACGAGAGAAATGTTTTTTAATTAACAAACAACCAACTCAACCATTATCGTCTATTATTGGAAAATTTCCGGTTGTTATCTGCTCACCAGAACATCTACCAATTACAAACGGTGGACCACAAGAAAGAAGAAAATTTATTGATATTATTCTTTCCCAATCAAATTCAATTTATTTACAAAGATTGTTGGAATACAGGCACATTCTTAAACAACGCAACAAAATTCTGTTTAACGGAAAAATCTCAGGAGGGATGGATCAACAAATACTGGAGCCATGGACCGAGCAATTGGTTAACCAAGGGAGTTATTTAATTCATCAGCGAAAGCAATTTGTTGATGTATTTAATTCTCAGCTTCAAACGGCTTATTGTAATATGGTTGGAGGTTTAGAAACACCGACCATTGAGTATGTTCCTGTTGTTGAAGATGGAGATATTAGCAGTGAAAAAAATATTCGAGAACGGTTTCATGAAAAACTGAGAGAAGAGAACGAAGATGAAAAACGGTTGGGAACAACATTGGTAGGTCCACACAGAGATGAATTGATGTTGAAAATTAACGGAATGGATATACGCAAATATGCATCGCAAGGGCAGCATAAAACATTCTTAGTTGCCTTAAAGTTAGGGGAATTCTTCTATCTGAAAGAACGCTGTATAGAAACTCCCATCTTATTGCTTGACGATATCTTTAGCGAGTTAGACAATACTCGATCTGAACAATTACTAAAATTTGTTGGTACATTAAGCCAAACCTTTATCACAACTACAAGTTCATATATGATTTCACATGGAGCTTTTGAAGGTTGTGGTAATAAAATTTTTTATATTAATAATGGCACGATACTCAAGCAAGAGAGTAGATAGGTATCGTAAATCAACACCCAAGCCGATATCTGAAATCATCGGTAAGGTAATACATGACTTAGGATTGGGATCAAGAATTAAAGAATATGAGATCATTGATCTATGGTCCCGCATAGTAGGTAATCAAATCGCGAAGGTTACATCGGCTGAAAGTATTCGTGATGGTAAATTAATTGTTCGAGTGAAACATCCAACGTGGAGAAACGAGTTGTTATTTCTGAAACGTGGAATTATTGAAAAAATAAACAAGGAAATGAATCAAGAAATCATTAAGGATATATATTTTAAGTGAAGTATTAATATGCCAAAAGGTAACGGAAAAGATAACAAAGTAACAGACGATAAGATGAATAAACGAAAAGGGACTGAAACCTACACAGCCGACGATATAACCGTTCTGAAGGGGCTTGAGCCGGTTCGCCAACGACCAGCAATGTACATTGGCGATGTTGCTACACGCGGCTTACATCATCTTGTTTACGAAGTTGTTGATAATTCAATAGATGAGGCGCTGGCAGGATATGCGCACAAAATTTCTGTAAGTATAAATCAGAATGGAGCGATCACTGTTATTGATGATGGCAGGGGTATTCCAACCGACATCCATCCCGAAGAAAAACGCTCAGCTCTTGAAGTTGTAATGACAGTTCTTCATGCCGGTGGAAAGTTTGATAAAAATACATACAAAGTCTCGGGCGGATTACACGGAGTTGGTGTATCGGTTGTTAACGCACTGTCAGAATTGTTAGAGGTAGAAGTATATCGTAATGGGAAGATATGGTATCAAAAGTATATTCGAGGCAAACCGCAAGAGGATGTCAAAATTAAAGGAAAAATTGATTCAGGAAAAACCGGAACAAAAATAACCTTCATCCCAGATCCGCAAATATTTAAAAACCGAATTTTTAAGTTTGAAACAATTGCAGAGCGGCTTCGTGAATTAGCATTTCTCAACCCGGACGTAGAGCTTAACATCGTCGACTTAAGATCCGGTCAGGAACAAGAAGAAAAATTTCACTTTAAAGGTGGTCTTGTTGAATTTGTAAAATATATCGACGCAACACGACCCTCCATAATGAAAAAACCAGTGTATGCAAAAGGTCAAGGTAGAGATGAAGCTAACCGACTTGTAGAAGTTGAGATGGCATTTCAATTCAATGACCAGTTTAATGAAAACGTTTTTACATATGTAAATAATATCAATACATTGGAAGGAGGAACGCACCTTGTTGGATTTCGCAGCGCCCACACCCGCTCTTTGAATAGCTACGCAACAAAAAATAATTTAGTGAAAGAAAATAGCGTGCAGCTTACCGGTGACGATTTCAAAGAAGGTTTAACTGCCGTGCTAAGCATAAAGGTGCAGGAGCCGCAATTCGAAGGTCAGACAAAAACCAAGCTCGGTAATAGCGAAATCAAAGGGATAGTCGAAACAATTATTGGTGATCAGCTTAGTACGTGGTTAGACGAAAATCCCGGTGATGCAAAACGTATTATTGAAAAATGTTTACGCGCGGCTGAAGCACGTGAAGCCGCCAGAAAAGCACGGGACTTAGCACGCAGAAAGAGCGCGCTTGAATCATCCAGTCTTCCCGGAAAATTAGCCGATTGTTCGATCAACGATCCCGAGCATTGCGAATTATACATCGTTGAAGGCGACTCGGCAGGCGGGAGCGCCAAGCAAGGACGTGATCGAAGGTTTCAGGCAATACTTCCGATAAAAGGAAAAATTTTAAATGTTGAAAAAGCCAGATTGCATAAAATTTTAGAAAACGAAGAAATTAGAAATATCTTTACAGCGATTGGAACCGGCGTTGGCGAAGATTTTGATCCATCAAAAATTCGTTACGGCAAAATTATTATTATGTGCGATGCCGACGTAGATGGTTCTCATATACGAACTTTATTGTTGACACTCTTTTTCCGATACATGAAAGAAATCATCGAGCTTGGGCATATATATATTGCGCAGCCCCCGCTCTACAAACTAAAAAAAGGTAAACAAGAATTTTACGCTTATGACGATGAAGAGAGGGATGAAATTATTAAACGACTGAAAAGTGAAAAGAAGGTTGAAAAGGATCCACCGAAAGAGCCAACCGTACACGAAGGTTCGATAATAACTACAGACGGAATACTAATTTCTCGTTTTAAAGGTCTTGGGGAGATGAACCCCGAACAACTTTGGTCTACCACGATGGACCCAGAAACACGGACGGTTCTACAGGTATCAATTGAAAATGCCGCAGATGCTGATCGTACCTTCTCCATTCTTATGGGGGACGAGGTTGAACCTCGTAGAGCATTCATCGAGAAGAATGCAAAGTATGTAAGAAACCTTGATGTATAAAAATGTAAACAAAATAACGAATAAATGGATAAATTAGTCAAAGATGGATTGGAGATTATTCAAAAACTCCTAAAATCATTACGCATTCATATCAATATATATATCGAGCCGAAAAAAGAAAATGCAGAGTGAACAGCAACCGCACTAAAGGCGGTTGGATACAATGTTGTAAATGGTGTTGA
>JASEHD010000164.1 GCA_030019075.1 Bacteroidota bacterium | reverse complement strand
CGCGAGCGAATGGCTGCGGAACGTTTGGCGTAACCACGCAGTCCCGCTTGCCGCCTACTGAAAGATTCCATCTATTCTAAGCCGCGGCAAGCGGGATTGAGCGACCACAACTATTCTTTTTCATCGTTTCAACCGAGCACTATCAACAAAGGGAGCGGCGTGGTTACGCCTGTTAGCCGACGTTGCCAGCCGCTGTTCTTCAATATCGCTTTACGAGTTCGTTGACAGAAATCTTGTCCGCAAGAAGCTGTGATGATTGTGCGCCATAGATCCATTCGTCGAAAAACTTCTTGAGATTTCTCTTTGTGGCCCTTTCCGCAACAGACTGGAAGTCCTTGAAGTCAGCGGGCTTGTCAGCAAATTCAGAAAGCAGGGAACGGATGATCTGTTTGAATCCATCATCGCCGACTAGTTGGTGCAAAACAAAGAGTGACCAAGCTCCTTTCGTGTAAGAACTCTGGCCAAGTTCAAACTTGCCATATTCTCCAATCGGGACATCGAAGTTCCTTTTGTCGCTTGCCGTGCGCTGAAGCCAACGGTCTCGAAGTCCCTCCATATGCTTCTGAAAAACGCTATCGCCCCTGAACTCTCGAATTGCCAGGGCCTCAAAGTACATAGCAAACGCCTCATCGAACCAACGGCAACGGTGCACTGCTGGTTTTGCTTGCACAGTCCAACTATGGGCGATTTCGTGGTACACTTCTGATATATTTGTTCCCTTGAAAGCTGACGCTGCCTGAAAGATTGTGTAGTCGCCTTCTGCTTGTGAACCCCATCCTTCGGGAATCTCAACAACTGTGTACCCTTTGTAACTTCTCACTTGCCCAAAAAGAGATGAATAGAACTCGACGACTTTCTTCATCTCTTTCAGGACATTGACAGCACCTTGTTCATCTTCGGGCAAACAGTAAACTGTGAGATTCTGTTCGTCGTCGGTTAGGACTTTGAATTTTGCCACTGCAATGATCATTCGCTGGACGGGCCCTTTGCTTTCGAATGTGAACGTGACGAAATCGCGCTCACTTGCACGCCCCAGAAGTTCACCACTGCAAGCGGCGACAAAGCCTGATGGAACCGTTGCTTGAATGTCGAATGTGAACTTGGACTGATACGATTCCAGAAGGACTGGAAAAGAAGGATGTGAAACTATGGGGTATGCGAGAGCGTCAGGTCGCAATAGCGAGTATTGCTCATTAATTCTGTCACGCACATACGGTATTACCTCAGAGTAGCCATAGATTGAGCCACCGTACTTCACAACGACGGTTGTTGAGTTGGTTGGGAGAAGCGGCTTGGGCATCTCAACACGAACGACATTGACTTGCCAAGTAGGGACTTCCTTGAACTTCTGGACAGATTGTGAGAATCTGATTGTAGAGTCAGATTCGTCAGTTACCGACTGCACATCTAAGAGACGATAAAGCAAGAATGGAACTTCGGAAATTGGCTGCTGGGTATGGTTTGCGATTGTGAGTCGTGCTTCTGCATCGAAGCGTTGTTCGCTTGGAAAAAAGTGAAGACGCAGCGAATAGTGTGTCACCGACGGAAGCTCCGATGCACGTTCGTTTCCGAGCGTAATGAAGGAAGCACAGAGAAGTAGAAGACAAAAGACTGTTTTCATTGTTTGGCCCTTTCAGGTATTATTTGGAAACCCGTGAATTGTAAAGCCAGTGAGTTATACGAGTTCCCCTTCCTGAAAGTTTGCTATTGCCTGCTCGCATCTCGTACGTCTTCGCCGAAATGAGAATCGGCGGCTGGCAATGTTCGGCTAACATATGTAGTAAAAACGAATTTATGGAGCGAACTATAAATAGAAAAATTCATTGTGAGCGTAATAATTTTTTATTTCACGTTTTTACTGCTGTTATGTGAAGTGGCGGCACGCATCCAAGTTCACCTGACCAAAATCATCTTCTTTATGTTAACAAAACTCTTCGACGGATCATTTACCGAGACGGCTTCGAGGCGGTAGAAGTAAATAGCGGAAGCAAGAACGTTACCTGCATTATTTGTTGAATTCCATTCGATGGATTCATATCCTGCTTTTTTAATTTCGTCGACAAGAGTTTTAATCTCTTGACCAAGTACATTATATATTCTCAAGGTAACTCGGCTATCCATTGGGAGTTGATATTTGATTGTGGTGATTGGATTGAAGGGATTGGGATAATTTTGAGAGAGCTTATATTGATCCGGAATAATTAATAGATATTTGTTTACATCATCTATTACTATATTTGGACCTTGAGAAATTATTCGAAATTGTGTAGTCGGTGAATTTATATCCAGACTCATGTTATCAAACATATTGACATCTATATTTGCGTCTCCTGGTAAATTTGTTATTCTTAAGGAATCAAAGAAAGATTGTAACCCACTTTGCCATGTTATTGTAATCGGGTACGATAGATTAGCTCCTAGTTTAATCTGGAATGTATCTTTTTGGAAGCGGGATACAAAAGGACGAAAATCTTTATACATACCGAAACCAAAACAAGAACCTCCTCGAGGATCAATCAAACGTGGATCAAAATAACCGGTTGGCGGTGGGAGTGTAATCTCGCCAAGTGAAGCATCAACGCAATAAGTAGCACTTAGATGGATGCCAAACTCTATACTGACTGGTGATCCACCATTTTCTGTTATTTGGATGGGGATTTTTATGGAATCATTTGATGTGTGTGAGGTATCTAAAGTTTTAAAACTCCAAACCGGTCCTTCTGCAATAGCTTGCCCATCATTAGCCACAACTGACCACAAATATTGAGTTCCTTTCTGTAAATGTTCCAGCGTGTACGAATTCCCAGTCACTTGAGTTGCCACCGGTACAAAGGCTGCTTCTTCGCTGTCCACCAGAGCGCATGCATAAATATCATATTTCAAAGCGTGTCCATCTGGGTCAGAGCACACCCACGAGAGTTGAATACTTGTGGTGTCTAGGTTCTCAGCACCATCCGTGGGACTCGGATTTGATAAGGAAGTCGGTGCATGATTGTTCTCAAAATTCATTCCTGCCCCCTCGGGATCCCCAATATCACCGTCAGAAATTGCTGTGATTGTAGTTCCACCAGCTGAAGGAATTACATAAATGGTTGATCCAGGGCCAAAAGCCATATCTCCACCTTCCGATTCGAAAGATTTCTGCCAAAGAAGTGTTGCGCTCGTTCCATTATCTCTATAGGCATGGAGTTCGTATGTATCGGGATTGTTACCATTCTCGAACTGAAGTGTTAATACGATAACATTATTGGTTGCTAGATAAGGTTGTAAAATGTTATCGTAGTCGCCGAGATTAGGATAGCCCACTGACCACAAAGTATTACCGTTACTTACATCGAGTGCAGAAAGTTGGAGTGTCCAATTTCCCATTGAACCTATCCAATGCGCCACATACAAGCGACCATCCTTCCCGATCACTGGTGCTTTATCTGCAACTACAGAAGGAGATAAATTGCGACTCCATTTCTCGGATAGGGTGGCATCAGGATTCAATGCATACAAAGTTGTATATGACCCAATGTAGATAGTGCCATTCGCATCCAACGAGTTAATTTGAGCGCCTCGAGATGCATAGTTTACAGTAGGAAATGTTTTTTCACTCACCATTGCCCCGTTTGTGCGGTTGATGCATCTAAGATAAGGTATTTTTGTCGTGGAGTTGTAATAGCTAATGTAAACATATCCTCTTGCGGTATCAACTGCCGCACGACCATTAGGAATGTAACTGTTACTTGGTACAGTGAAGTGCCAGAGTTCTGAGCCGGAGGGAGACAGGCAATAAAGTGTGTAGAGAGTGCTGAAATATACATTACCATCGGGGTCAATTGTTGGTGGACTGGAAAATCCCTCATTAGAACTCTCTTGGAAAATTTTTACAGCCGTCCGGGTTTTGGCATCGATCTTGTATATCCCGCCACTCCCGGTTCCGGAATAAATATCTCCATCAATGCTTTGCGCGGGATAAGTGAGGTTTTCATCTTCATTGACAAGAATCTCCTCATCTATTTTACTACCATACTTGTCGATGAACCATACTGAGGGTGGATTACCCTGGTTCTGGTTTAGTGGCGAGCAAGAAGCCACAATCATGCTACCTGTGCCGACAATGAGGCCTGTGAAGGAATAGTCCGTAGCACAGGTGACGTGCCATTTTTCCCTAATTTCAGATTTCTCTGGAGCAGCGTAGATTGTGCGGAAAGTCTTACGTTCGTCAGCGCCATATTGATTCCAGCCTTGATATGGACATATGCTATAAACCATATCGTCAACGACATCGTAGTCGGCAGGTCCAGGGAAAATTACAGTGAAATCTGGTAAGTCATACCAAAGCGGGATCTGCATTGAACCCCATCCAACATTCAAGTGAAAATACCCATCGCCATCCCGATATCCATCAGCAATTATTGAATGACTTCCTCCAGAAAACAAGCTGAAGGGAAGTGTGTTGACATCCATTACACCAAGGATAGCTGGTGATCCATTTATCATGTTGTCAATGAGAATTGCACGGGCTTCGGTCCATCTATTCTCAATAATCTCACCATTGTGAAACCGAACAACCGTCATGTATCTTGCCGACCCATAATTAAGCTCGTCAGTAAGAACCGTTCTTGTTCTAGAATGCCCTGCACCGGAGCTGTTCTTAGAATAAGACATCTTATTCTTGACTCCCAGTCCAAATATCAGATATGCTTCTTCATTATCATTGCCACTGTAGGAAATATTGGAAAGGGCATTGTTTAAGTCACTGAAATTTGGATAATCTTGCGAAGACCAAGTGTCTGGAATCCAAAATTGACCATTTTTCCCGTTTGACTTGTACCTGTCGTTGGAGACACTAAAACTAATGCTTCTTGGATATTGCCAATAATTGACAATCTGTCCCAACGAAATTGCAACGCAACCAGCGAGAGATCGGTTGCTTGTCAACGACGGGTCAAGTGGGCATTTATTATTATAGTGTCCAGTCTGATTCCACCATGTATCAATGAAAGGTCCCCACTGCGTGGCTGATTCTGACAGATCAGTATATTTCTGATTCAATGCTGGCCCATTACTTGCTATTAACCTCTTCCTTGCTTTAACATCAATCCTGACAAAGTTCATTAGCGGATTGTCTCTTGAAGAATCTGAAAAGAAACACGCTTCAAAGGAAAACCCGAGAATGGGCCTCATGGCATCATCGGCTGAAATGATAATGAATCCTTGAGGTTCCAATTCTTGAATATAAGCTAATATCAAACCATTCTCATCCATGAT
>JASEHD010000163.1 GCA_030019075.1 Bacteroidota bacterium | reverse complement strand
TAAACATGTTACAGAATACAATGATCTACTTATGGATCGGAAACCTGAATATTATGTTCCCTGATTTGATTTTGAAGATTATCTATTCCGGTGTCGTAATAGCGATGATTTACGGGAAAAATCCGAGAACGCCTTTTTGCTTGTATTTTATACAGATATTCTATACATTCAAATCATAATAAACACTTAATTTACGCTGTTCATGTTTTAATCGGAATGTCATGGATCAGCTATCAAATCTCCAGGAAGAAAATACAAGACTACGGAAAGCTGTTGAAGAGCTTTCCATCCTAAACGAGCTGGCACGGGTGATTAGCTCAACGATGGGGCTTGATGTTGTTATTGAGAACATCATCAAGAGATCGGTGAAAGCTATCCATGCCGAGCAGGGTATGATTTCGCTTGTGGATGAGGAATCACCTACCTCGATGTTTACTCTAATTCGTGCTGTTGATTCAACCTCTAATCACCAGCAATTCCATCTTAACCAAAATATTCTTGGATGGATGATGATCAATAAAAAACCGCTGGTCTCAAATATTTTTCTTTCCGACGAAAGATTTTTAGGCGTCAAAATTGAGGGAGATATTCAATCGCTTCTCTGTGTTCCCTTACTTGCAAAAAATAAATTAATTGGCATCCTGGCGGTTTTCAATAAAAAAGGGAATGAAAATTATTTTTCTGATGAAGACACCCGGCTCTTATCCATTATCGCCACACAATCTGGACAGGTACTTGAGAATGCACGGTTATATGAACATGAACAAAAAAGAATGGCGATGGAAAAGGAACTGATCGCCGCTCGGGAAGTACAGATGAACCTTCTACCAAAGCAATTACCGAATGTACCAAATTTCGAGTTTGCACCCAATACCATTCCGGCAAAAGAAATCGGCGGTGATTTTTACGATATCATTAAAGTGAATAATATATCTTATGAAATCATTGTTGCCGATGTCGCAGGAAAGGGTCTGTCTGCCGCTCTACTTGCAACGCTCGGGAAAGGTGTTCTGTGTGCTCAGGTTATGCAGCATGGCTCTCTTCAAACTCAATTAAAACAAAGCAATACCATTCTGCGAGGCAGTATTCCACATAAATCATTCATTACACTTTTACTTGCAACCATCTCACCCGAATCAAGAACTGTCACTATTGCAAATGCCGGACACTGTTACCCGCTCCTCTATCATAACGATCGGAAAATTGTGGAGACGTTAACAATCAAGGGCATGGCTCTCAATATTTCGGATGATCTGAAGTGTGAGGAACGAACCATCACAATGCAGCCAAATGATTGTCTTGTCTTGTACAGTGATGGTGTTGACGATGCTCAGAGTATTACACGGGAATTTTTTGGAACCGAGCGCATGGTGAATGTTATTCAATCCTGTGGGCAGTGTTCCGCTGACGCGATTCTTCAGAAGATTATTGATGAAATTAAACTTTTCACTAAAGGTGTTTCACAGTTTGATGATATAACATTGTTCGTAATAAAAACTAAAGGATAGTCCTTTACTATTTTTCCTATTATTTGAGAAAATAAAAACCAAACATTATAACATTAATAAATTTAGGGGAACATTTAATGAATACTATGGTTAACCTCATTAGCAAAGATATCCCAACCCGGTGGTATAATATAATTCCAGACTTACCAGAACCTCTTCCACCCCCAATGGATCCGAAGGAGGGACCGTCTCGTATCCAGAATTTACCAAACCTCATGATTGGTGAATGTCTGAAACAGGAATTTTCTCAGGAGAATTGGATGGACATTCCCGGAGGTATCTTAGATCTTTTTATGAAAGCCGGCAGACCCCGCCCTTTATTCCGAGCGACAAACCTTGAGAAAAGGCTGAATACACCTGCAAAGCTCTATTATAAAAGTGAATTCTTCAGTCCCACCGGCAGCCACAAAGTGAATACTGCACTCGCCCAGTGCTGGTATGCGAAGCAGCAAGGTTTCGAGCGAGTTACTACAGAAACCGGAGCGGGACAATGGGGAACAGCGTTAGCGTATGCTGCCGCGATAGCCGGATTAAAGTGCACAGTTTACTGGGTTCGCAGTGTTTATAATTGGAAAAAAGATCGCTTATACTTAATGAAACTTTTTGGTGCAGATGTTCATGCTTCTCCGAGTCCGGTAACTGAATTTGGAAAAACTCTTTATGATAAAAATCCGAATCACAACGGCTCACTCGGTATTGCGATCTCGGAAGGTTTGGAAGATTCACAGAATGATCCAAAGGCGACTTATGCTCTTGGCTCGGTTTTAAACCATGTCTTAATGCATCAAACAATAATCGGTTTAGAAACACAAAAGCAGTTTGAAATATTTGACGATTATCCTGACGTTGTCATCTCTTGTCTTGGTGGCGGTTCTAACTTTGGTGGATTTGCAATCCCATTCCTTGGAGATGTTTTGAAGAAAGGTAAGAAAATAAAATTCATCGCCGCACAAAGTCAGGTTGCGCCTAACTTACAAGGTAAATATGAATATGATTTTGCTGATTATGCGGAGATAACACCGATGTTAAAGATGTGCACGCTTGGACACAGAACCGATATGGAACCAATTAAGGGTGATGGACTCCGTTATCATGGCAGTTCCCCCATCTTAAGTTTGTTACGGCATAAAGGATACATCGATACTGTTGCATATCCAAAAGACGAGAAACATGTTTTTGAAAACACTAAAATGTTCATCGAAGCAGAAGGATGGCTACCAGCACCAGAATCGGCTTACTCTGTTTGTTGTGCGATTGATGAAGCTTTAAAGTGCAAAGACTCCGGAGAGAAAAAAGTAATCGCATTTAACATCAGCGGGCATGGATTTTTGGATTTGCCGGGATACCAAGCAGTTTTAGGATTGAAATGATTGAAACATTGAAGCAATGGAAAAATGTATCAATGAGAAAATGATTAAGTGAACAAATGATTATGATCGAACAAACTATATCGCACAGCATCGTTGAATCTGAGAAACCGATTATCAGAAGAAGGAAACTTCAACGACTGAAGGAATATGATTATTCATTAGACGGTTCATATTTCGTGACGATCTGTACAAAGAATCGAGAGGATTTGTTTGGTCATATTATTGGTGATACAATGCAGTTGAAGCGAGATGGTAAGATAGTTAAAGAATGTTGGGAAGAATTGCCGAAACATTATCCGACGATTATGCTGGATGAATTCGTCATAATGCCGAATCATGTTCATGGGATTATTATAATAATTAATGATATTGTAGGGGCGAGGCATGCCTCGCCCCTACAGAGAAAACATGTATCGTTAGGAACCATCATTGGATCGTTCAAATCGGCAACAACAAAACGTATCAACGAAATACGCAAAACTACAAGTATATCCATTTGGCAACGTAATTATTACGATCATATAATACGTAATGAAAAATCACTATGCAGGATACGAGAATACATAAGAACCAATCCAGAACGGTGGACATGTGATAAAGAAAATCCGATGTTTCAAGGTACGGATAAATTCGAATGTTGGTTAAATGAAGAAGGTAAACAGAATATTAAAGCTCAGAGAATTTTATGATCGGACAAACTATATCACACTACAAAATACTGGAAAAGTTAGGTGAAGGTGGTATGGGAGTAGTATACCGTGCCGAAGACACAAAGCTCAAGCGCACTGTCGCACTTAAGTTTCTTCCCAAGGGATTAGAAGCCCATGAGCCAGAGCGTGCACGATTCTTGCAAGAGGCACAAGCTGCATCGGCTCTCAATCATCCCAACATCTGTGCCATCCATGCGCTTGGAGAATATGAGTATCAACAATTTATTGATATGGAATTTGTTGATGGCAAAACACTCAGGGAGTTAATTGTCAATGGTCAATTGTCAATTGAAAATTGTTTAACTTTTGCCATCCAGATCGGTGAAGCGTTACAAGAAGCGCACAGCCATGGCATTGTACACCGTGATGTGAAGCCGGAAAACATCATGGTGAACACGAAGAACCAGATCAAGGTGATGGATTTTGGATTAGCAAAGTTGAAAGGACCTCTCAAGCTTACGAGAACATCTTCAACAGTCGGTACACTTGCCTACATGGCACCTGAGCAGATACAGGGAGAAGCAGTTGACGCACGTGGTGATATTTTCTCATTTGGTATTGTTCTTTATGAAATGCTAACCGGACATCTTCCCTTCCGAGGTGAACATGAAGCGGCGATGATGTACTCGATTGTCAATGAAAGTCCCGAACCAGTACAAAAGTTCCGATCTGATTTATCCTCGGAGCTATTGCATATTTTAAATAGAGCTTTAGAAAAAGATCCTGAAGATCGATACCAGAGCGTGCACGATATGGTGATCGATCTGCGAAGAGTGAAGAAGGAAACTTCACGTGTAGTTCGATCACAATCTATAGATGCTATGAGGTCGGGAGTTGACTTGTCCGCTCGACAAGTCGAGCCGTCGACCGGCTCTTTGGCGGAAATCCCTCCGAGTATAGCGAAGCCACCAATCGTTACCCGTCCATCGATATCACGGAAAGTCTGGATTGCAGTCACGAGTATCATTCTCATTATTGCTGGAATAAGTCTATACATATTGTTTCGTCCTACCGAATCGACAACTCTCGACGAGTCGAGTCTTCGACCTGTCACCGACATGAAGTTCAATCGATTGACAGCGACAGGCAAGGTCAACAACGTTGTCATATCGCCTGAGAGCGCTTTATCGTTTACAGTCAAAGGGAAAAGGGCAAGCAAAGCTTATGGATGCGTCAGATTGCCACGGCAAGCACGATTCAGATCTTGCCTCCTGCGGAGGTGTTCTTCTATGGTTTGACGCTCTCGAAGGACGGCAACTATTTGTACTATGTTGTTTACCAGGTCGGAAGTCCTACATCTTCGCTCTACAAAGTGCCATTACTCGGAGGGACTTCAAGGAAACTTCTTGACGATGTTCAAAGTCCAATCTCGCTTTCGCCTGATGAGAAACAGCTTACTTTTACCCGATACTATCCCAAATCGGGCGACTTCGCTTTAATGGTTGCCAATGAAGACGGTTCGGATGACCGGATTCTTGCAACACACAAAGCAGACAAATTTTTTGTAGGCAAACCGTCCTGGTCGCCCGATGCGGAAACAATCGTTTGTATGTTGGGAGACTACGAAGGCGGACTCCATTATAGCCCAATGGCGGTTCAAGTAAAAGACAGGAGCGAAAAGCCCGTTACCTCTCAACGATGGCGGTACGTAGCTGGAGTAGCTGGAGTGGAATGGCTTCACGATGGCAGCGGTCTTGTTGTTGCAGGGGAAGAGAAGGGATCAACGGTGACCCAACTGTGGTTGGTTCAACTGAAAGGCGGCGGAGTAC
>JASEHD010000162.1 GCA_030019075.1 Bacteroidota bacterium | reverse complement strand
TTGTCGAACAATTTAGACAATGCTTACTTGCCGCTTAAAAACGGTCAACTTGAGTTAGTAAGTAAAGAATTTCTAAAATTACAATGGAAGGGACAACAATGATATCTGCATCTTTGATTAACTTTCTTGCGTTATGCAAAAGCTTTGGATTTTGGCTTAAGTACCAGAAGAGTGCGTGCGTGTCAATGATAATTTCCATCTTTTTAAATCATTTTGTGTAACAAAACGTTCAACATCAAAATCAAAACAGGCTTTTTTTACTTGAAGGAGAAGTGCCTCGTCCACCCTTACTTTCGTAAAAACCATTTTTGATTGTTTCAATAAACGCAATTCTTTCTCAATTTTTTTTACTCTCTTGTTTAATGTTTCAATGGTCATCAGTTATAAGCTCACTTGTTTTTTGAAATATAGGATTTTTTTGTTGTATTTCCAATCATTTAAGTTTCCTGATCCAGTGGAGGAGAACAAATAGTTAAGTTTTCTGTAGGATTTGCCGAAATTGCTTTTGCTCTATTCGATAGAGCAACCACTCTTTCATTTGTCGGGCACCGATTTGATTGTAAAACTTAATCGCATTTTTATTCCAATCCAGCACTACCCATTCCATTCTTCCGCAGCCGCAGCGTTCAGCTTCAACCATGCATGTGTGAAATAATTTCAAACCAATTCCGCGTGATCTATATTCAGGTAAAATAAAAATATCTTCGAGGTAAAGTGTCGGCAGGGCAAGGAAGGATGAATAAGTTTCAAAGAAAATTGCATAACCCACAGCTTTCTTACCTATTATTGCGAGGAATGCATCAAACCGTCTCTTCCGTCCAAATGCATCGCGAAGTAGTCTTGCCCGTGCCGAGCGTGATGGTCGTTTCAATTTCTCGAAGGCGGCAAGCGCATTTATGAGGGATAAGAATATCTTACCCTCTTTCTTTCTTAATCTTTTGATTGCGATGCGCGTATGATTATTTGTTTTGTTGGTTGGCTTCAGCACTGTGGAGCTGTTCAAGAACTTTGCTTAATCCTTTGGTAACGAGTGTATCGAGTAACGTGCCTGTTAGTTTTATAGTTGGCTCATCGAGGTGCTTCATACCTTCCTCTGATTTTTTTATTTCGGGAGCGACGGACTCGGTAAGATTGATAATCGATGGCTCACTTGTAATATCGCTTGTTGTTGTAGTGCTTGCTGCGCCTAAAGCGAACTTCGCGCCAAGCTCCTTAACAGAGCGGAAGTATTCATCGGGAACTTCGCGTGTGCTGTTAGAAAGTAATTTCCCCACCTCTGACATGCGCCGATCCAATGAGCGTCCTCGGAATTTGGATGAAGCCGCAATTGTATACATAGTGCTTGTAATGTTTGAGCTTAACGACCTTGACGATGCCTGAAGTGAGCGGCTAACACTTCCTCCGCATTGTTCGATGTGTTCACCTAAGGCAGTTAGACCAGAATTCACCGATTTGCCAAACGATTCCAATCCTTTGCGAACCTGTTCACCGTATTGAACGGTCGATTGTGCTGTAATTTTTGCGGCCTCAATTTGCGATGCACCTTGAGCGTACGAAGTAAGAAGCTGTGTAGCGCGGTCAAGATCGAACTGAATCCGTTCGACCATCTTTGTATTCCGTGTTTCAAAATAATAATCACGTGCCTTATTCAAATGCCAAAGAGAGATCTGCATCATTGAGCGAAGAAGGGTGGAATCGTTGCTGATGGTCGACATAGATTTTTCGCCAATATGGAGATTGATTGCAGCTTCCCATTCTTTGGCACCTAAACGTGTGAACCATTGGCGAGCCGCAGCAAGATCGTTGAGATCGTCGACTGTGTGAATTTCCCGTTCTGCACCACGCTGGGCGTATCCCAATGCTGCCATGTAAGCGAGTGTTATCGCTGATTTGTGAATTCCTAATTCCGAAAACAAACGGAAAGCGATAATTAATTGATCAACAACTTTATCCGAGAGATTCCCGTTTTGATAATGTTCTTTAATTTTTGAATAGATTTCTTGGGCGCGCTGAAGATATAATTCAGCGATCTCCCGGTATCGTTGTTTCAGAATTATCGTTCGTTTTGCATGTTTGTCCAGATACTTTTTGTCTTCTTTCCGCAATGATTGAATTGCTTCGCGTATTTCCCGGAGAGAAACACACTCTGAAATATTTACACTGCCGCACATATAACATTTTCCGCGCGCCCCTTCATAATCAATCCAGCGATGATCGCACGAAAGGCATCGTTCCATCCCAACTTTCATAGAGATCGTTTCGTTCACTGTTGACGTTCCTGCAATTGCCGGACTAACTTGTTGTATTCGTCATCGGTAAGTTCGCCGAATGCATACTTTGTCTCGATGGTTTCCCGATCAAAATGCTGCCGAGCTTTCTGAGCAACTTCCTTATATGCTTCTGCCGAGCGGATTCGTGTAAAACCTCGTAGTGTTTCCATTTCTTCTTGATACATCGTGCTAAAGCGTGTTAAATCGCCGGAGACATCGAGGATTTTTTCACCTCGTGAGATGCGTCTTATGTTCGTAAGATCGGCAAATTCTTTCACGCTGATGTTCTGCAATAAATCTAACGCAATCTCAAATTCTTTTGCCTTGAAATAGAAATGGTACGCAGCTTTAAACTCGCTCTCTTTCAAAAACCAGTCGGCAAGCTCTTTGTATTCTGCGGCTGTGAGGATTGCCCGGTCATAGATATAGAATGAAGTTTGATAATCTCGAATATCACGCTTTAATGTACCCACACTTTGCAAATCACCCTCGACCCAGAAATACCATTCTTCAAGCTCGTTCCGATTTTCGGTTCGTGCAATCTCAAGAAAATCAGCAGATCTGTTCCATGCTTTTAGAAAACAGTAAGTAAGTAAAGCTACGTCAATATTATGTGGATTGTTGTTTACAGCTTGACGTAAAATTTCTATAAGCTTTTCCCTTTCATTTCCAGGAAGTGAAAAAAACAACTTAATGGGAATGCGGGGGAATTTCCTTAACGTTTTTGTATGATCATAAAAAGAGTAGAGACGTTGGCTGTTTGAGTCGGGCATCTCTAAATCGAGCTGCTCTATTGCAGAAAAAAAGCGGTCTTGTACCAAGACTTTCCTGATACCAGAGTACCACGGAGTATCGGCATCGCGGTAAGCGCTGTCTAAAAACATTCTCCATGAGCTGAGCGTGCCTTCGATATAAGAATTTTCTTTTAGTGGAATCGTTGTCCCGATAACGTTGAGTAAATTATTATCGCGCGACACGATATCATCGTCGCTGGCAGTTTCGCGGAGTTTGTATGTTAGAAAGTAATGCTTGAGCCACGCTCGAGAAATTGGTTCATTGATGGGATTCCGAATTTCTGATTTCCCCTTTTGTTGCTCGATCAGAAAATCTGGGTAACTACCCTGGATCCCTAAAATAAGACGTTCTTTTTGTTTTTGGAAAAGTTGAAGCTGAATCAAGAGTTGATTCCTTTGAAATTAGGTTTTATGTTCTACTGTTTCACTTTAGAATATTCCTATAACCCATCAAAATAAAAGCTGGTTTAGTGAAAGTGAATATACAAAATTTTTTCTTTTAATTCCAATTATTTTAAATTTTTTAGAGTAGGTGTAAATATTTTTTAACGACTATCCCGTATTTTTCGGCTGATTGCGTATGATAAACGCGGTAGATTACTGTCAATTTCTGACAATTTTATGTATTTTTCAAAAAAACCAATAGGATCTCCCGACAAAATGTCAATTAATTCCGCTCTCCCAAGCCGAAGGTCTATTTCGCGGGCAATAAACATTCCAACCATAGATCCATAACTTTCCCAATAACCACTTAAATTTGCCTTTCTGATAATTTCATTTGCCCTTATTGAGCTAATCGTATCAGTTAAAAGTTCCTCAGCGTTTTTATTGTATATCGAAAATGCATCACGCATCTTATCATGCCAATTTCTTGGCAGGTTGCCGCGACCAAACTGATCAAGAGATAAATAATATGCTATCCCCTCGTTCTGCGTTAAATCAAGTAGATAATAGAAAGGACCATGATAGTTTTGATAATATTGATCCCAAGAGCTTGAGGTAGATTTATATGCTTCATATGCTGCATGAAAAACCTCGTGTGCAACAATCCCAAGGAGAGAAACAAATTGTTCATCAACCTGATCTCCATATTGTATTGACTGTGAAAGATTAATTACAATTGTTAGTTCACCATCATCGCCATCAACGAACTGTGGTATATCACCATGCCAGATAATGCGACGAACAAAAGCATCAACATTCCCATGACCAAGAGCTACAACATAGATTGGGATGGTTAGCGTAATAGCTGCGTCGGTTGGAAATATTTGTTCGATTGTGGCAATAACGCGGCGCGTAAAATTCCGGGTTTTAAGTTCATCGAACAGCATTTTAATTTTATGAACGTTCTTACGGGATTCTTCAAGATGATAAATATCATCTTTGATGAATTGATGGTACTTTATAGAATCGAGATAATTCTTTAAATGTGTAGTAATCATCCGATTATTTGCAATCATTCCTGCAGTGGAGGCAGCGATTCGGTTACCACGTAATGAAGATAGGATTTCGGTATTTACCTGCCGGTCTTCATATAGCAGTATCGTTTGTTCAGCAGCAGTATAATCGAGCTGAAGACTGAGATTGAAATTAGGATTTGTTTGCCCAAAAGCTATTGTCTCTATTATTGTGATAAATAATAGAAGTAATTTCATCAATGAATGGAGGATAAGTTTCCTATCAACTAATTTTTGATATTTGATTATATCTCTAAGATAAGAAAATAATTCTAATTCTATTTTCACTAAAGTCTGTGCTGGGTACTTTAGGTATCATTAACTCAAAAAATGTATCACCAAGCCATCTCTCAATTTCGGCTCAAACCAGGTAGATTTTGGCGGCATGATTTTGCCAGAATCAGCAATTGCCATCAATTCGTCTATCGAGGTGGGATAAAGTGCAAAAGCAATAGCCATCTCTCCCGAATCAACTCTTCTTTCCAATTCACCCAATCCGCGAATTCCCCCCACGAAGTCAATTTGTTTGCTTGTTCGTGGATCGTCAACACCCAATAAGGGTTTTAAGATGTGATTTTGTAATATTGAAATATCTAATTTATCTATAACATCATCACTTTGCTTTACTTTGGGAAGGGCTTGCAGACGATACCACTTTTTATTCAAATACATCCCAAATTCACCTTTTCGTGTTGGCTTTGCTTGCCGATTCACCTCATGAACTTCGAACTTCTTCTTTATTTCATTAAAAAATTGTTCGGGTGTCAAGTTGTTCAGTGATTTAACAACTCTGTTGTAGTCTAAAATTTTTAATTGATCGTGCGGGAAAAGTACGGCAAGGAAGAAATTGTATTCCTCGCTGCCGTTATGGTTGGGATTCTCTTTTGCCATCTCAACACTTACGCGTGCCGCAGAAGC
>JASEHD010000161.1 GCA_030019075.1 Bacteroidota bacterium | reverse complement strand
GCGTCACCGTTTACGGTGATGCGGACAAGAATTTTATCGTTCTGCGTAACATCAGCGTTCATGAATCCGGGATTCACCACCCCGGATGAAAATGGGTATTTTCATAGCAGTTATTAATAATAAAAGAATATTTATTTAGTAATAATAAATTTTGGTATATTTTTTAACCATTACTACTTTAAGGCGTATCATTATAAAGGTTATAAATACATCTGATGAAGAATTTAACGAAATCGGAACAGCATAAACCTGATTTGCCCGATCTGATTCAGAAAAGCTTAGACGGAGATGCCTCGGCATTCGGGTTGCTCATGGATTCGCAGAAGCAATATGCTTACGCGGTTGCGTTTCGTTTATTGCATGATGAAGAAAATTCAAAGGATGTCGTGCAGGAAGCATTTATCCGGGTTTGGAACAATCTTGAAAAATATTTTTAGTTATACAGGAAATATATTCGGGAATCACGATGTCGCCGATGTCCGGGATTTCCACTCGGAAATCGAGAAATCGGATCTTTGCGATCATGTTATCTCCGAATCAAGGAACCTGCCTCCCAAAGAATATCTTGTTTTTCATCTTCGCGATGTTCTGGATTTTTCTATCGAGGAAATCGCAGAGATAGTTGGAATCTCGATCGGTTCGGTGAAAACAAATCTCTGCTATGCCCGCAAGAGAATTCGTATTGCTGTAAATCGATTGCAGGAAAGTGAGTAATTATGAATGAATGCAGAAAAATAGAATCTATAATTTATCTTTATCGGAAGGGTGAGCTGTCGGTTAATGAAAGTAAAAAGGTTCTTGAGCATACCAAGAGCTGCAGCCGTTGCCGTGAAATTATTCAACAACTGCTTTCGATAGACATCGCTCTCTTACAATTACGGGAAAAAATTCCGGATTTATCAGGAGATGCCCCTCTTGTTAACGAGACGATTAACCGCTTTGCAAAAATAAATATAAGCAGCGAAACAGAAGGAAAGAAATTTCTGGATTTAGATGTACTATTCGGCTGGCTGCGACCCGCATTAAGTTTTATTGTTTTGGCTGCCACCGTGTTATTTGTAACTCAACAATGGCAAGACGCAAGGAAGATTTCCGGTCTCGAAATACATTTACGAACTATAGAAGGAAACGTTGGATCAAATGTTTCTTATACAGATTTCGATGTGAGGCGTATTATTGGGAAAATCACTATCGAGAATAAGCAGGGTTTACCATCCGCGATAAATAGTGCCGCGGTTGATGCGAATCCAATCCGATTGATTGGCTCTGAGCTTCTCAAATTATTCATGAAGAAAAATGGACTTTTTGATTACCTATCTTCTCGTTACCCGAACCTGTCGAGCGTTACACTCGAAGATGGAATTAATGACCGCGAGCGAAAGATTATAGCTACGGAAGGCAAGGCACTAATGAAAGAATTTGAACAACTATTACAAGAAGGAGAAAAATAATCATGAAAACGATCAATAAAATAGTAATTACACTTTTATTCCCTTTGTTGATATCGTTGACTGGATGTCTTGAAGAAAAAATCAAGACTGTAATCAACAGTGATGGTTCGTGTGAGCGAACGATTTCAATGAAACTGCAATCTAAGTCCGTCCCGGAAAGAGCATTTCCGATATGTTCGGATGGATGGTCGGTTGAATGGAAAGAAAGCGGCGACACCAGCGTACCCTATGAATACATTGCCACTAAATCGTTCCGTACACCCGAAGAATTCCGTGCCGAATATTCAATGGATAATGCATCAAGAGCCATGCGAATAGATGCTTCAATCGAAAAACGATTTCAATGGTTCTACACTTATATTGATTACAAAGAGACGTATCTGTTTAAAAATCCATACGGACATGTTCCTGTTACGGAGTATCTCACTCCGGAAGAGATCGAGCAATTCCAACGCGGTGAGAGCGATGAAATTTTAAAAAAGAAAGTCGAGGCATGGATAGAAAAAGATAGGTTTGAAGATATTTATATGATATTTATCGAAAACGCAAAAAAATTGAATGATCCTGCAATTTCAGCTTCCCTTCTCCGCGAAAATAAAGAACGGTTTTCATATCTGCTTTCCAAATACGATTCAACATCGAAAGCCAACAATAATATTGTAGACAAAACGCTTTCCGAAGATCAGATTATACTGACTATTTTCACGAACGTTGCAACAGAAATCTTCGGCAAAGCGATCACCGAGAAACTGCGCCCGGCTGTTCTACAAATTATAAACTCAACAGATGCCAAAGAAAAACTGATAAAATTTCCGGACACATGGGACTATACCACGACTATGACGGGATTGCTGTTGGAATCAAACGGTCAGACAATCCAAGGGAATAGTGTAACCTGGAAGTTCGGTCCTGATCAGGCAAAGGTTGCCCCTTATGTTATGCATGCTTCATCGCGCGTAGTAAATGTTTGGGCTTTTATTGTATCGGCAGGATTGATCTTGTTGCTTGTCCTGATTTCGTTGGTTTCTATTGTGCGGCGTAGACGGAAAGTGGTCTAGATATGAGAATTGGGTGACTAAGAATCTCAACATTATTATTATGGGTGGAATGCTGAGGTTCTATCATATCTTCCTCATCTCACAAAACACACCCGATTCATCTACCTCAACAACTTTCGCTTCAACATCAAATCTTGAAACCAATGAAAGAAATTGATCCGGGTTTACGGTCGTTGCCCTAAATCCATCCTTGCAAAGAATTACACCATCCCTTGTTTTTTCAAAATCGATTTCTCCCAACAGTCCCACCTCCGATTGCAACCGAAACCATTCCAGCCGGTGATCCCAGAATTTCTCGGAGTAGCTTGAGAACAAAATCGTCCCTCCGGGTTTGGTCACACGGATGCTTTCTTTTATTAATTCTTTCTGATCGACGTGAAAAGCAGAGATTCCATTCTGAATGCATATAACCACATCGAAACTATTGTCGCGGAAACCAAGATGAAGTGCATCCATTTGAAATAGATTGTAATTTGAAATGCCGGAAAGCATTCCTTGTCCCATGAGCAAGCTTGCAAGTGATGTATCAATCCCAACAACCGATCTTGCCCGCCTTGCGAGTGGAGGTATAACACGTCCGTAACCGCATCCCAAATCTAAAACTATATCGCTGGAGCGAACTTTCTGTAATACGTAGTTTATCTCTGCTTCAGAATATTGCTGAACACGCGGAGGGGCTATTTCGTAAACTCGCTTCAGCCGCTCGGCGGAAAGTTTTTTTGAATAATAGTCAGTTGTGAAGATTGTTTTCTTCTGCATAGAGAAATCTTTTAAGTACATTGCTCCATTTTAAATATGCTTCAAGATATGTATCTCTCTTCTTGGGATTTGGTTCGATAACTTTCACCGGATTTAATCTGAGGAACGCTTCATCTACCGAATTATAAATTCCTGCACCTACCCCAGCACCGCGTGCCGCACCCTGCGAGCCATCTGTATCGAAGAGAGTTATTTCAGTGTTAATCGTTGTCGCAAACGCCTCGCAGAACACCGGACTAAGGAATAAATTTGAATTAATGGCGCGCATTTCTTTAATTTCCATACCAAGCGTCAACATAGTTTCCATCCCGTGCTTTAACGCGAACACTATTCCCTCCTGTCCCGCTCTCAGAATATGTGCTTTAGAATGAATTCTCAGATCAAGATTGCATATTGCCGCTCCAATTGGTTTATTTTCAAGCGTTCTCTCTGTCCCGTTTCCGTACGGCATAACCACAAGCCCTTCCGAGCCCGCCGTAATCAGCTCGGCAAGCCGGTTCATCTGATTATAATTCAGAGTATCACTTCCAAAAGTTACAATGTTCTTCTTAAGCCAGCTATAAAGAACACCGGTACTTTTAACACAAAGAAGAACACCGTAGCGTGGATTATCCTTTGAATGATTGATGTGAAGAAACGTATTCACGCTCGATCTTGAATCTGCTACTTGTTTATCGGTTACGCAGTACACAACACCGGTTGTTCCGGCAATTGCCGCAGCTTCACCCGGTTGTAAAACATTGAGAGATAAAGCGTTATTGGGGTGATCACCTGCACGATAAGTAACTTTGATGCCGGGTTTCAATCCCAACTCTGAAGCGGCTTTCGGTGTAAGAACACCATGATCAAAAAAGTTAGGAACAACATTCGGGATGAGATTTGCTTGAATGTTGAATTGCTTTAAAACCATATCGGCGATTTTATCATCGACGAAGTCCCACATTATCCCTTCAGAAAGTCCGGACGGAGTTGTGAGAATTTCACCGGTCATCATCATACCGATGTAATCGCCGGGCAGCATCATCTTGTGGATGTGTTTGTATATATCATACTCGTTTTCCATTACCCACTTTAGTTTTGAGGCAGTGAAGTTTCCCGGTGAATTCAACAAACGCTTGAGACATGCTTCTTCACCGAGAGAAGCAAATGCCCGTTCACCGATTTCAACCGCGCGGGTATCATTTCCAAGTATTGCTGGTCTAAGAACTTCAAAATTATTATCGATAAGAACAAGCCCGTGCATCTGGTACGAGATACCGATTGCTCTGACATCATCAAGTTTTGAACCAGCGTGATTTCTCAGAAGTCTGGTTACGTGTCGTACGTTTTCCCACCAAACAGATGGATGCTGTTCAGCCCATCCCTGGTCGGGAGTGATAATTTCAAGTTCTTTTTCAGGCGATGAGACGGAAGCAATCATCGTCCCCGTTTCAGCATCGAGGAGAGATGCTTTGATGAACGATCTACCGATGTCGTAGCCAAGCAAATATCCGGTTGTTGGCATTACGGATTTCCGAGAACGAAGTGTTGGTAATTTTCCGGCGTGTCGATATTCGCCACCACACCGGGTTCCTGCACCGCAACTTCAAATACCTTGTCCGGATGATTCCGCACAACCGCGCGCGCACCTAAATCGAGTGCTGCTTTGCGGATTTCATCGAACAACTCGCGGTGAAATATCACTGGATGACCGCGCTTACTGTTGAATGTTGGGATGATGATTTGCTTTTTCGATTTCCAGAATCCTTGAAGCAGATCGACAAGTATTGCCTGAGAAAGAAGCGGATGATCGACGGGGCAAATCATTACCCCGTGGATTTCCTCCGGATCGGTCTTAGTCATATCCAAATTATTTAGCCCGGTGATGATTGAAGTAAGTTGTCCTTTTTGCCAATCGTTGTTGACGGCAACTTTTCCATCGAACCAGCTTAATGTTTTTTGAATTTCTTCCGCTTCTGCACCGAGAACTATAACATTATCTATTATCCGCGATGAGTGAAGGGTTTCGACAATATATTGGAGAAATGTTGTCTCTCCAATTTTCAGAAGTGCTTTCGGTGTGCCCATGCGTTGGGAAGAGCCGGCAGCGAGTATGATTCCAGAGATCATAATATTTTAGATTTTTAAGTTAAGTTCTGATGTTACGCAGAACGATAAAATTCTTGTCCGCATCACCGTAAACGGTGACGC
>JASEHD010000160.1 GCA_030019075.1 Bacteroidota bacterium | reverse complement strand
AGAGAATGTAATACTATCAATATCTGAAATTAGAAATGATGATGGTGTTGGGTTGTTTTTTGGATATACATACATTGTTTGCGAAAAAAGCATGCTGGTTATCGTTAACGTTGCTAAAATTGTCAATAGTGTTTTCATTGTTAAATTCCTTTTATGATTAAATGAATTATAGATTGTCGTTATTTTAGAAGAAGCATTTTTCGTGATAAAACAGACTGAGCGAATCTAATCTGATAGAAGTATACTCCGCTCGCTACGGATGCGCCAGCGTCGTTTTTGCTGTCCCAGCGTATCTGGTGTGCCCCCAACTCTTGGTGCTCTCCCAGCACAGATCGAACAAGTCTACCGTTAATGTCGTAAACCTTGACATCAACCATCCCAGCTTTGGGAAGCTCGTACTCGATAATTGTTGTTGGGTTAAAAGGATTGGGATAGTTTTGAAGAAGAGTAAATGTTTTTATAACATTAAATATCTTATCATCCTTAACTCCAACCAGCGTGGTGTTAAAAGTTATTTTTTGGATATCCTGGATAGAGAAGGAAGTTATTCCTCCGCCCTTCAGTTTTACCTGCATGTATGTCTGCTGGCCATACGTGCACGATATGGTAAATATCATCACCAACAGTAATTTTTTTATCATGGAATCTCCATTGGTTGTTAGTTAATAAGTTTGTTGATTATTATATGATACACTAATGGCATTTGGAGAGCGGTGCGGAAAAATTCTTGAAAAATTTTGTGCCGGAATCGATAAATGCAATATTCTTGCAAAATCGTTAAGAAATTGGTGTATTTAAATGTCTGAACCTTGATTTTCTTGATTTAGGGATTACCGTGATGATACAATCTTGGAAATCGTTTAATCCTGCAAATCATGGTTCAGACAGCAGTAACATTGGATGTATTTTATTCTTTTACTATATTTATTGCGTTATGAGATTACTGCCCAAAGAAATCGAATTCATTAAGTCCACAATCCTTGGAAGAGTTCCGGGCGCTGAAGTATTTATATTTGGCTCGCGGACACACGATAGAGCAAGGGGTGGTGATATAGATATATTGATAATCTCGGAGGACGAAGTATCATTAGAAGAAAATCTCAGGATTAAAATCGATTTAAAAGAAAAATTAGGCGATCAAAAGATCGATCTTATTTGCCAGACAGCAAGCCACCTAAGTCCGTTCGCCGAGTTAATGAAAACTGAGGGAGTTCGTTTATGAAAACAGAAAAACAAAAAGCTTTATCGGCAGAGTTAAAAATTCAAATTTTAGCTTTAAAGAAAGCTGCTAATCTTTTATCCTATTCTTCCGATAAATGCTCTAAAATCGGAATGAAGAAGGAATATTCAATCGAGGAACTTGAAGCGTTCGATGCACTTACCTCACGATTTGCTCGAACAAGCGATCTATTGACTCAGAAAGTATTCGCCTTGATTGATGCGTTGTTATTGGAAGAGCCGGGCACGTTTATAGACAAGCTTAACCGCGCAGAGAAGAGAGGGTTAATTCAATCTGCATATGTCTTCAAGGAAATTAGGGAGTTGCGAAATTTAATAGCTCACGAATACATAAACGAAGACATAAATAACCTGTTTAAAAGTATTTTAAAATATTCTCCGATACTCATTCAAGTTGTTATTGCTATCGAAGTTTTTGTAGAACGATTACCTGAACAAGATTGAACTTGAAAATGTCGCACACCTACAAAAATGGATCAACTCGGCAAGGTGTACGACATTTAACCTTGTCTCGTAGGTTTGATTCTAAATCCCATAATTGCTACATTTATAATGAGAATTAAAGGAATAGATCATGAGTGAACAAGAATTATTATCCCGTATTAAGATTGTTCCGGGTGTATGCGGTGGAAGACCCACAATCCGGGGTTTGCGAATCACTGTTTTCAACATATTGGAACTCCTTGCCGGTGGAATGACTGAATGTATGATTTTAGAAGAATATCCATATTTAGAACAAGAAGACATTCAGGCGTGTCTGAGCTATGCCTCACGTCTTTCATCGTTTTCAAGTGAACCCTTAACCGCCACGCAGGCATGAATTGGTTAGTCGACGCTCAACTTCCTCCACACTTGTGCAAATAGCTCAGAATAAAAGGTGATTATTGTATCTACGTTTCCGAGCTTCCGGGTGGTATACAACTTCCTGATGAAACACTCTGGCAGTACGCAAAAAAAGAAAATCTTATAATCATATCGAAAGACAGAGATTTTTTCGATTTTTCTATGCTTCGGAGTTCGCCACCTCAAATTCTATATATCAATGTAGGCAATTGTTCCAACGATCACCTTTTGATGATAATGAATCATGTTTGGGAGGAAACAATAAAAGCATTCGCGGCTGGAAATTCTTTAGTCATTATTACTCAAGCTGGAATCCAAAAGTTTTAACTTGCATCGGATAATTTGATGTCTCGTTATGGAATGTTTATTTATTGGAGCAACGAGGATAAGGCATTTATCGCTGAAGTGCCGGAGTTGCCGGGATGTGCGGCTGATGGGAAAACATATCAGGAAGCATTGAGCAATGTAGAGGTTGTAATACTGGAATGGATTGAAACAGCGATAGAATTATGCCGCCCAATTCCAGAACCAAAAGGCAGGTTGGTTTTTGCATAATCGTCTGAACCGCGATTCTCTTGATTGATGGATTACACGGATAAGGTAATCATGGAAATCGTTTAATCGTGTATATCGTGGTTCGGATATCAGTGTTTCACCATCGTCGGTTCTTTTTGCCATTCTTTGCCATCCCAATATCGGACACCGTTTTTCAGGTTTTCAAGGTAGGCATCATCAAATGTTCCTTTAATTTTTCCTTCGGCGATCAACTTCTGGCGCAGCTTTAACGTCTCGCTTGAATATTTTACACTCAAAACTTCCATTTCCTCAGAGAGGATATATTCAAATACCGGGGTCTCTTTTTCATACGTACCGCCTATCCATAGATCATAGGCATTTTTATTTTCAAATTTGATTGTTGTCGCTCTACCTACGTATCCATTTGTTTTGCATAAATAATTTAAATCAGTCAACGGTAACTTTATGTAGTACTGTTCTGCTTTTGAAGTTTCAAGATCGAAACCGGGTGTGCATGATGATTCTGTTTTACCATTTATTTTTTCCGGGTCAAGAACTATAAGCACGGGGGAGCTAAGTGAGTCGATTTCACCTAAATCATTTTGACCGTGCAAAAATATATTTTTATCTCCTGCGGAATTTTCCAGAACGATCATTTGTTGAAGCCCATAATGAACAAAATAACCTATAATATTTCCATAGTTATTCAACCTAAAAAGTATATTTGGTGATCGCCCGTTATTTGTTAATAAAAATATTTCGAGATTACCCTCATTGCCAATTCGATCACAATAAATATTTGAAATAGTCCAATGTTCATCGTAGCTCTTTCCACGGAATTGAATTTTCTCATCAAATGTTTTTATAAGAAGAATATCTTTTCTGGCAGAAAATATCCTTAGTGTATCGGTATAATTATTTTGGTTTCCAATGGGTAAAGCAGTTATGATTTCATTTCTTCCATCTCCATTGATATCGTAGATATTGATAAACTTATATATTGGCAATAATAAGTCCGGGTTCGCCCCCGGCAATATTTTTGATGGAATACTCCACAGCATGTCATGGTCTTTGTTGTAAATTGCTAAGCTGCCGCTCACCGGATCGAGAATTGGGTAAGAAGGATTTTGGTCAATTGTTTTCTTATTGGGAATACTAAAAAGTATCAAAGCCATAACAGCCATCGTCGCAAAGCTACCTATACCGGTAACAACCGGATGAAGCCGGTTAAAATATGCAAGCTTGCCAACGAATGTTATTGGTCTATACGGCACAGGAGCTCCTAATGGCATATCATAAGGCATAATATCTCTGGGTAAACGCATAAGCGCTTTTGTCGCTTGCTCTTTTGGAACCGATAATTTGTCCAACTCCTCTTCAGCGTTTTGGTAAAAAACTTCTATCTGCTCGGTAAGTGCGCGGCAGCCGTGGCATTCTTTTAAATGTGCTTCAATCTCGGTAATCTGCTTTTTTACCAGATCAGAGCCGAGGATGTATAATTCTATCGTATGTTCGTCTATGTGGTGCATAATTTTCTTTTTTGTAGGACGGAATGTTATTCCGTCCGTTTCTAAATGGTCGGTTTAACAAACCGACCTACATATAACTAATTGCATTTTTAATTTGTTGCGTAATTGTCTGAACCATGATTCTCTCGATTTATGGATTACCATGATTAAATCAATCAAGAAAATCTTTTAATCCTGTAAATCATGGTTCAGACACCCTTTAACCTCTTCACTACTTCCTTATTCACTTGTTTCAATAAATACTCAATCTTATTTCTGTGGTTTTTCTTATAATCTTCTTTTAACAAATCTGGAGACAGCTTCTTTAAACTTTCAAAAAGTGAAAAGTCGTATCCATCTTTACCGATAAACTTTTCGCACAATTCTTCTTCCAACACTTGGAAATATTTTTCAAACATATCTGCTGTTACTTTACCGCCATCAACATACTTCCACTCATTTTTCTTCCGTACATCATAACACACTTTTTTGATGATTGCCGAGGTGTCGCTTTCAACAAGTTCAGCATCAACTGAAACAACCTGGTCTTGGAATTCATATCTGCATGTGTAAATTGTTCGGAATAAAACACCAACCATCATAAACGGGATCATACGGCAGTGTTCATTTTGTTCCCTGAGAAAGAGAGACAGCTTTGCAAGTAATTCAGGAATATGCTCGCGACCCGTTGTGTGTTTGATAAATTGTTGTTCTAAAAATTCACGCTCGATTGCCGGACGATCTTCGAGTGAATCACACAAACTTGGAACGATACACGGTTCGCCGAAGCGTTCAACCTCTGTGAAATTCTTTAGCGTGCCAACAGCGATTTTAATATTGCGTAAAATTTTCGCAAGCGATGGATCCGCATCGCTGTACAAACGATAGATTCCCTGATTCACTTTCGAGAAAACAAGCCGCCGAAAATGTGCAAGAACTTCTTCTTCACGTGCCTTTGTTAAAGAGAGACCTTAAAAATAAGAAAGCAGTTGTATGTAATTGCCATTTGGATCTTTTTGATATAGATCGGCAATGCAGTCGTATGCTAAATCGAACGTATTCATGCCGTATGTATTGGTTAAAGTGCCAGCCGTGGTTTTACTGGCGAGGAACGAGTTGGCGAGCGTGTGTGATACGGAAATAAGCTGGTTTAGCTGGTCGTACGTATGAGAGCCGACGAGGACAGCCAGAATATTCTCCCGGAGATTGTTTGAAAGATTCCGGTATTTCAACATGAGAGCGGTGGATTAGGGATTAAATAGTATTAAAAATGTAGCAAAATGATGAGTAGGATGCAAAGATTTGTAGTAGCCGATTATCATTTATCCGCCTATATTTGTGCCAAATGGCGACCATAGTTATTGTAATCCAAAT
>JASEHD010000015.1 GCA_030019075.1 Bacteroidota bacterium | reverse complement strand
CGTCACCGTTTACGGTGATGCGGACAAGAATTTTATCGTTCTGCGTAACATCAGTGAGCAATATATCTTTGTTTGATTCAATCTGACAATATTTGTATATTGTAAATTGAAAATTCACATGGGGCTGTAGCTCAGCTGGGAGAGCGCCTGAATGGCATTCAGGAGGTCGAGGGTTCGATCCCCTTCAGCTCCACTCTTTGGTAATCGGTGATTGGTTAATTAGCAACTCCACTCTTGAATATCAATCACCATTTAACGAATTAACCGTTTAACAAATAAGATTGAACCTATTATTGCCTATTCATTTCAAAACTCTTCACAGAATTAATTCCGGAAATAATATTTATGAGCAAACGTGTAGAAGATTTTCAATCGTTTCGGAAGAAAATGAACGAACGGATTTTGAGTGCTGATAATCGAGCCATCAAGCGATTTTTTGGTGTCGATACGCTAACTTATGAACCGGGGAAACTTGATGAAAAGACAAAAGAGATGCTCGGGCTGGTAGCTTCGATGGTGCTTCGATGTGATGATTGTGTGGCATACCACATCATGCAATGCAAAGAATCGGGTGTTACAGATGATGAGATGTTTGAAATTTTCAGTGTAGCACTCACGGTAGGCGGATCGATAGTTATACCGCACCTGCGTCGTGCAGTTTCATTCTTAGATGAATACAACGAACAAAAAATCATAGTAAAATGAAAATTCTTGAATTCCTTGGTTTAAATGTTATTATTATAGCGATCGTTATTTTAGTGATTTTTGTCTATTTAATCTCTCTAATTAATAAACGTAGGAAAAGTAAATTTCTTCATACGGTAACCAAGAAAGAAAAGCGTACATGATTGTAATGAAATTTGGTGGCACATCCACTCAGGATGCTCAGGCGATAGGAAATGTTGTGCGGATTATAAGGTCGCATGTAATGTCTAAACCGATTGTAGTTATATCTGCAATTGCTCAGGCGACAAACATGTTGGAGAAGATCGGGAAACTTGCTTCAGAAAAAAACGATCGGGAAGCGAGGGAAGTTTCAACACAGTTATTCAATCGGCACTATGCGATTGTAGATCAGCTCATTCGTCATATCAGCCGCAATCGTACACTTCGGAATGTTCTCGAAACGACAAAGGAAGAAATTGACGCAATCATTAAAGGCATAACTATATTGCGTGAGTTAACACCGCGAACATTAGACGCCCTTTTCAGTTATGGCGAGCTACTCTCCTCCCGCATCGTTACAGTTGCATTGCAGGATCAGGGTATTGATTCGGAGTGGATCGATACAAAAGATTTTATGATCACCGATGAAAACTTTTCCAGAGCAATGCCGTTAATGGAAGAAATTGAAGATCGGCTCAGATCAATCGCTCAGCCGTTAATTGTTAAAGGTATAGTACCAGTTACGCAAGGATTTATTGGTGTAACTTCTACAGGTCGACGAACGACGATGGGGCGCGAAAGCTCTGATTTTTCTGCCGCTATTATTGGAGTTGCTCTGGATGCTGATGATATTCAAATCTGGACAGATGTTGATGGTGTTCTGACTGCCGATCCGACTGTTGTCGAGAATCCCAAAAAGATTAAGCAATTATCGTTTGAAGAAGCGTATGAATTGTCATACTTCGGAGCGAAGGTTCTTCATCCGAGCACAATGCTGCCTGCGATAGAGAAAAGTATTCCCATTCATATTTATAATTCCCGAAAGCCCCAGTCGAAAGGTACGTTAGTATCAATTCAACTTAAGTCGCATGAAACAATTGTCAAATCAGTTGCATACAAAAGGAATGTAATCATCCTGAACGTACAACCGAAGAAACGATTTGGACAGTATATCTTTTGGGAACACATTCACAATGTTCTTACAAAATATAATGTCATTGGATTGATTACGGTAACATCAGAGTACAGTTATTCTGTCGTTCTGGATGCAAAGAATTTTAATCCTGCTGTTGTACATGATTTAAGTGAGATTGGAATGATCAACTTGATAGAAAATATGGGCATCGTTAGTATTATTGGCTCTAATCTCATTCCGGCAAATCAGATTATTGATAAATTATTCAAAGCGGTTGGTGATATCGGAATTAGTATGATAACATTCGGTGCATCTAAATCCAACCTTAGCTTCATCGTCGATGATGATGATGTAACTGAAGCGGTTCAGAAAATCCACGATGAGTTCTTCGAAGAAATTTATAACGATGAGGTGTTTGCAGAGCTTGATAGCCATTAATCATTAATAGTTCAACGCAGTGGCTGAGGTCCAGAGGAACGCTGAGATATGGATAAAGTTGCATTTTCGATAATTCTCATATTGACGTTTAGTCAGTCGTTGAATGGACAGACATGCGTGTTCGGTGGAATGAGTTTGCCGATAGGGAATTTTGCATCAACCGATAGTGCCACAGGTGGTTTTGCAAAAAAAGGTTACGCAATCGGCGCTGAGAAAATTTCGAGATTTTATTTTGGCAGTGAAATCGGATTATCGGGTATTCTGTGCTATCATCCTTATGATAAAATTGCATTGATCAAAAGTCAGCCCCATCTTCCTCCGGAAAGTCCAATCGAGGCAGGTCCTTGGCTGCTTATTTGGCCCATGGGCAGTTTAGGTTATTCATTTTCTCTAAATCAAAATGTAATATCGTATGCAAGGGGACATGGCGGTGTTTTTTATGGCATATATCCTGAAATCACAGTCGTTGAACGCGGTACGAAGTTCACTCAAAATATGGCGATAAAATTTACATGGGGTTGGGGAATAGGATGTGGGTTGATAATTTATGAAAAGATAGATTTTGGTGTGAGATTTTTAGCAGCACGACCTGAATACGATTTGAATACACAGGGAGGTGGTACATCAACTTCGAAGAAACCTACACAGCAAACAGAAATTATAATCGTATATCTTGGTGTTGTGCTGTAAAATTCTCGGTTCAGTGATGTCATGTCTTCCGACCTGACATGCGAAAAGAGGCAATGCGGTGTTATCGCTTCCGGCCTTTCAGTTGATTCACTTGTAGTTCTTTTGTATATTCTGTTAATAAGCTTATATCTTTTGAGGTACTTTATGCTCGACACAAAAATAACTGAAGAAGTACGGAAACTCTCAGTAACAGAACGACTCGCCTTACTGGAGTTTACCTTTGCACTGCTTAAAGAAGATCTGCAACGGAAGAAGAGTGAGAAAAAAGCTGAATCCCGATCATTTACTTGGATTGCTTCATGCATCGCAGATGCAGGTGAAAATGCTATTCATAACGGAGCACCAATACTCCCGGTTGATTTCGCTTCAAATCACGACACTTATCTTTACAATAAGAGTTAATTGTGAATAAAGTCTTTGCCGACACCGTGTATTGGGTTGCTTTGTTCAATCCAAAAGACACTTTGCATCGAGTGGCTCTTACTGCTGCCAGTGAGCATGAAGATTCCACCATCGGGACTACGGAAGCAGTATTGTCAGAGGTTCTCAATCAATTTTCATCCTACGGTTCATTGTGGAGAACAGCGGTTGCAACGGGAGTAGAAAACCTTCTCGCCCAAGATACAGTAACAGTTGTTCCTACTAGCCATGAGCTTTTCGCTCAGGCACTCGTGTTGTACAAGTCTAGACCTGACAAACGTTATAGTCATGTCGATTGTATTTCAATGATTGTCATGAAGAACGAAGATATCACAGGGGTTCTCACATCTGACCATCATTTTAAACAAGAAGGTTTTTCATTGCTTCTCAAATAGAATCTTCTTTTGAGTGATATCAGGTTTTCCGATCTGACATAGGTAGAGAGGTAACGCATCTGTGTTATCACTTCCGTGTTTTGTAAAAAAGATGTGCCGTTGCGAACTCTTATTGATTAATTTTCTGTGAGTGGAGCAATGGTTCTCAACGAGTCTATCGACTCTTTGAATCGTAGACATTTTACATTTTTGTTGCTATTAACTACCGTTGGCAAAGGCATCAAAAGGGCTGAAACCCTGCCCATATTGTTGGAACGATGATGTTCTTGGTCTGCACGAACTTTCGCCACGAAGAGTCAAATGTATCAAGATCGCCCCCCAATACATTCTGAACGTTGTCAACAAGATTCGGATGCGATTGAAATGCTCTGCAGAACTTCTGGAAAGTTCTCTTGTCAAATGTATGATGGAGAAAATCGAGAAAGCTGGCAGCATAGGCATAACTCTCGTTCACATTTCTCTTCCAAAAGTCTGCATATACTTCTGCCAAAGAGGGTACTATTCCTTGACTCATGCGAGTCTGTACAGTTTTGTCAAAGACACTGAAAGGTAATCCGCCTGTTCCGAACAACATCGTTGCCAATCCTTCTCGAATGAAACGTTCATTCAAAGGATCAACACCAAACTCCTTTGTATCGGCGAGCAACACGTGGACCATTTCGTGCTGCATAAGATTGCAGGTAACGTCGATTTGTTGATCAAGGCTCATCGACGATTTGGCGATGTCAGAGATTACCATGTTATTCATTGGAATGCTTCGCCCTGGTATTGAGCCGAGATAATTGAGTACACTCGTCGTGCTGTTCACAAGATAGAGTTTCATGTTGTTTCGTGGTGGTACCCCGAGCATTTTCTGGACTACGATCACGGCGGAGTCTGCCGCCTTAATGAGTGACTTGTCGTATGAGCACGTATCGAGAATGAAAATGTGCCCATACCGAAACGAGACAAGTTGATGCCCCTTTGCTAAGATGAAAAGCAGATTGGCAAGCTTCGGATCTCCGTTCTCATTGATGAACCAACGATTCTCAGTGATCTGTTGTCCGCCCATTTGATGTTTGAGTTCCAGCCGGCAGCATTCACCCATGGCGGCGAAGCTGGTGACCGTGGTCGTTGCATTGAAGTAGAGGGGAATGAACATGGAATCCATTGGAGGCGCAAGGACAAGATCATAGACTGGATAGTGCCGCTTGTCCTCTGTGTTCCAGAATTGAGCCGCACCTATTGCATCTTTTGACTTCAGTGCGGATACATATCCATTGTACACACTCAGCACAACGGATGAATCGAATCTTTGAAATTGTGAGAATGCCCGAAAAGTTCCACTCAATGAAGCGAGAAGGATGAAGAAAAGTATGCTTGATAGCGTCGGTGTTGTTTTCATATTGGATGTCCTTTGCCAATTACAGCTACCTATTGTAAAAATCCATATATATGCGTTTATTTTCTTTATAGCCATCATAATTCATTTGTAAAAATATAAGACATAGCACTACCAAAGTCAATAGCTCGTTTTCCATCATTGCAGGCAGTAACCTTGCGAAGGTTCTTGAGTTATTTTCCCGGACACCTTCGCAAGGTTAGCCAAGTTGCACTCGGTCTAATATTTCCTTATTTTTCATTATCAAAATATCTCACAAATTTTTACATGGTGTATTATGCGGATTCTTCTGGTCATTCTCTTGTTTGTTCCAACTCTCATTTTTGCTCAATCATTTTCGCAGCAAGAAGTCCTGATCACAATTCTAGTTAGCCAAGTTCATCAAGCCAAAGAAATCGTGCCTGATCAACTTCGGATCTATCATCGTTTTTCAGAATCATTTTTAGCTGGTACGTCTCGTGACGGTTTAAAAAGATTAAAAGGGCGAGGCATTAATGTGCAGGTTATTGATGATAAGCCATGGACGGATTCGTATGCTGTTATATCGGAAACGTTTCTCAAGAAACAAAATCAAAGTCTCTCTAAATATTCATTACCCATATTATTTAAAGACGATGATGTTGTTGTTACCAAGGGTTCGGCAGGTGTGTTTCATGAACTTCGGAAACAGGGAATATCTGGTTTTGAGATTGATCGAAAAGAAATACCGATAGATATTTCTCAGACTTATCTGCCTTCAACATTTAGTGTGATGGTTGATTCAACGATAGATAGTATCATTAGTTTGGTAAGCAATACGACGATAACAAATTATATTCAGGGGATGCAAAATTTTGGAACGCGCTATTGTTTGAATTCCAATCGTGAAAATGTTTTTAAGTGGGTTGGCGACCAATTCACTGACCTTGGTATTGCTGATGTTCAATATGATAGTTTCTTATATGCCAGTACATGGCAAAAAAATGTAATTGCAACGATACCTGGGACAGTCAATCCCTCAGCAGAGATAATTGTTGGTGGACATTTTGATTCATATTCCTCCAATCTCTCTCAAGCGCCCGGTGCTGATGACAATGCTTCTGGAACGACCGCTGCAATCGAGATGGCACGGGTGTTAAAACTTATAAATTATCAGCCGAGACTTACGTTGCGCTTTATTGGATTTGCGGCTGAAGAAGTAGGATTAAAAGGAAGTTACGATTATGCTGTAAAAGCTCGTCAGCAGTGGAGAGATATCAAGGTGATGATGAACTATGATATGATTGGTAACAGAAATACATCACAACCAGATCGGGATGTGTATGTAGTATGGTATAGTGGCAGTGAAGCGTATTCCAACTTGCATGCCGCTATGATGCGAACATATACAACATTAAATCCCGTCTTGACGACAAGTTATCGCAGCGGCAGCGACAGTTGGTCGTTCTATCAAAAAGCATATAAAACAGTATTTTGCATCGAGCACGATTTTAGCCCTTACTATCACTCACCCAATGATTTGATACAATACTTAGAGATACCATATGCTCGAGATATTATCAAATCCGGACTTGCAATGCTGCTCACACTCGATCAGCTTCCACCGAGCGTTACAGGTGTGCAGGTGTTTGATAGAGGAAAAGGTAATTCACTATTCGTTCAATGGGATAGTGCGGCTGTTCCTGATTTTCAAATATATAAAATCTCTGTTGGTAAATCGCCTGGAGTATATGATGCTTTTCATTCAACAACCAAACGTTCGATAATTTTAAATGGTCTCGAAGAAGGTGTAACACATTATGTCGGAGTTTCGGTTGTCGATTTGGTTGGCAACGAAGGAATCATTGTTGAGGGAACTGGTGTACCGAGAAGTGTTCCTCTATCACCTGTAGGTCTAACAACACATGAGGTCATCAATGGTATTCGAGTCAATTGGCAGAAAAATTATGAGATGGATTTAAGAGGTTATAACATCTATCGCGCTGATTACGCTGCCGCTGATTTTAGCCGTATCAATATCCAACCTGTACGAGATACAACATTGATGGACGTTCTTTTAAGTCCAGGTATATATTATTACTATGTGTCTGCAGTTGATTCGACTGGAAATGAGAGTTTGCCGTCGGATACAGTTGTTGGTGTCAGCCAAAGCAACTGGAAGCCAAATATGTTAGCACTGAACGATAATGGTGGTTTGAATGACACGTTGTGGTATGGGGAGTTTGCCGGTGCGACAGATGATATTGACATTATTATCGGTGAAACTGAGCTGCCAGCCAAACCCGGGACCGGGATATTTGATGTGCGATGGAAAATTCCCGGAACAAATGGAACTGCAATGGATTTTCGGAACGTAATGAGTTTGACCGAATCATCACATGTCTTTACTGTCGAAATTCAGCCCGGTCCATCTGGTTATCCGTTTACTTTACACTGGCAGCCCGATTCGCTAACCGAAGGTGAATTTTTCCTCCGCGATGAATTAACTAATGGTGACAGTATCTTCATAAATATGCGTGCCGAAAGTACGGCGGTCATTGTTGATCCAGCAATAAACTCGTTACAGATTTTACATTATCAAACACCAACACTGACATTTACTGCTGGATCTGGGTGGAATCTTATTTCTTTACCGCTGGATATCGAAGAGAAAAGAAAACTAATATTGTTCCCGACGGCGATCTCTCCCGCTTATTATTATGAGGATGTTTATAAATCAAATGATACGATAAAAAAATGTAATGGGTATTGGTTAAAATTTAGCAGTAATCAAATGATACCATTAACTGGCAGACCACTTATTGTAGAAAGTGTTGATGTGATTGAAGGATGGAATATGATAGGGACAATCAGTGTCCCTGTTGCTGCATCCAGTATTATGTGTGTACCATCATCAATTGTAACATCACAATTTTTTGGGTACCAAAGTAGTTATATCCCGGTAGATACGCTGAAGCCCGGAAAAGGATATTGGGTAAAAGTGAATCAGCCGGGTAAATTGATACTCTCCGTTCCTTCTTATGTAGAGAATATTAACCGTATAAAGATTGAAGAGAATTCTGAATTTCCGCCATTTTCACCACCGGAAGATTTTGTCGCTGAACAACCTGAGTTGCCAAGAGAATTTGCGCTTGAACAAAACTATCCGAATCCGTTCAATCCGAGTACAACCATCCGTTATGAATTACCAAAGGAGTCATTTGTAACGCTGAAAGTGTACAACGTGCTTGGGCAGGAAGTGGCAACACTTATAGATGGGATTCAGGATGCAGGATTCAAGTCGGTTGAATTTTCCGCCGAAGGCGGATCCGCCTCTGGCGGAAATGGTTCGAAGCTTTCAAGTGGTTTGTACTTCTACAGATTAGCTGCTGGTGACTATATTGCAGTTAAAAAATTTGTTTTGTTGAAATAAGATGTTTGAATGTGCGACTCACGTTCATCTGTGATACAAGGTTGGACGTGAGTCGCACTTTCGGAAAGAAACTTTTCCTTTTGAAAACGTAAGATAATATGTTCTTAAATTACTTTTACTATTAACAATTAATCGGAGTTTTTATGAGATATTTGATATCTATAATTCTTTTGTTAATGCTGACTGCCATAACAGCATTGCCTCAAGTTGGATTCCCGGCATATCACACACAAAACGATTTTTTATTAACTTCACCCGGCGCCATGAAATATGGTTTATACGGATATGATAATCCTGCGCTTCTGTCGTATCTGCATCAGCCCGATATTATGTTCACGTGGTCTGACGAAGTTGGGAAGTGGAATGATTTTAACCGCTGGGGATTGTTTACTGCTGTTCCGAATTTGGGATTCGGTTTAATAAATCAGAAGCAGGGGAAATATTATATCACAGATTATCGTATCTCTCTTGCTGCAGGAGACAAAGATAAAAGTGTCGGCATTTCTTATGGATGGTCAAGCGGTTACCAACAGTTTTTCAATCGGACAGATTTGGTAACAATTGGCACATTGTTCAGACCAATAAAATATCTTTCCATTGGGATGGTTGGCTCATTTGCTACACAAGGAGAAGATAAGGAGGGAGTTATTGATCTCGGTGTGAGGCCCCTCGGCAATGAGCTGCTTACACTATTCGTAGATTATGCAAATAAAAACGATCAGTCATTGAAGAAGGCACCATGGAGCGCAGGTATTGCAGCAGAACCATTATCAGGTATCCGTATAACCGGACGATATTTTGACTCAAAAGCTTTCACTGTTGGTGTATACCTCAGCTTCGGTAATATGGGTTTGATTACTCAATCCCATTATGATAAAGATAATAAATATAGTTATCAGACATATGGTGTGCGACTTGGTGCTTATGATCGCACACTGATTGGTACGAAAATAATTCCGCAAAAAAAATATGTTGAATACGATCTCAATGGTCCAATTAAATATCAGCGGTTCAAATGGTTCGACAAATCGAACACTTTAGCAAGTTTGCTTAACACAATCAAAGCAGCGAAAGATGACCCGACAGTTTCAGGTATTGCGATTAATACTTCTGGCATGTCTGCCAATAGGGAGATGTTATGGGAGATTCGTGAGCAGTTGAAGGATTTCAAATCTATTGGCAAGCGAGTCGTAATGTTCGTTGACCGACCTGACATTGATGTTTATCATTTTGCTTCAATTGCAGATAAGATTGTAATGGATCCAACTGGTAATATGACGCTCGAAGGATACATAATGGGAAGAACATATCTGAAGGGTACATTAGCAAAGCTTGGACTTGGATTTGACGAATGGAGATTCTTCAAATATAAATCAGCGGTAGAATCGTATTCAAGGGATAAAATGTCGGATGCTGATCGTGAGCAGCGACAAAAATTAGTTGATGACTATTACAAGTTAGCCAAGAGTGATATATGTGAGGGTAGAAAAATTTCTCCAGAACGCTTTGATCAATTGGTTGACGATGTGGTATTTTTACTCCCTGGCAATGCAATAAAGGAGGGCTTGGTAGATACAGTTGGCAGATGGGAAACAGTGAAGGAGATGATTAAAAAATTGGAAGGCGAAGAAAAATGTATGGTTGGCTCTGGCTCACTTACAATGTTTCAACTTCCGAAAGATAATTATTGGGGAGAAAAACCCCGAATAGCTGTCGTTTATGCACTCGGTGCATGTGCGATGGATGAAGGAATAACTGCCCGAAAACTTGTTAAAGATGTTGAAGCAGTTACAAATGATACTCGCGTGAAAGCGGTTGTTCTCCGAGTTGATTCTCCAGGGGGAGATGGAATGGCATCGGATTATATTGCTGAGGCATTGAAGAAATGTAAGGAGAAAAAACCTGTAATCGTTTCACAAGGTTATGTTGCTGCTTCAGGTGGTTATTGGCTTTCCATGTATGGTGATACAATCGTTGCCGCACCGAATACGATTACAGGTTCGATTGGTGTAATCGGTGGCTGGATATATAATAAAGGATTGAAAGATTCTTTAGGTATGACAACTGACCATGTGAAGGTTGGCAAACATGCCGATTTGGGATTTGGATTTACATTGCCCTTTTTAGGTGTGGGAGTCCCTGATCGGAATTTCAATGAAGAAGAACGGCAAAGGATGGAAACCTTCATTAAGATATTCTATAAAGAATTTGTGGGAAAAGTTGCCGCAGGCAGGAAAAAGAATTACGATGACATTGAACAAATCGCTCAAGGACGAGTATGGTCTGGTAATGATGGAAAAGAAAATGGATTAGTTGATGTGCTTGGTGGACTTGAAACCGCAATCCAAATAGCAAAAGAGAGAGCAGGGATATGTCCAAAGATGGATGTAACAATTGTTGAGTACCCTGAAAAAGGATTGTTCGATATGAGTGCTTTTATGCCGAAACTTCTACCGTTTAGTGTAGAAGATGATCCTGTGTTGCAGCATATAAGATTTCGCTTGAAGCATAATGGACAGCCGATGCCGATATTGCCGATGGATGAGATGGAAATTGGACAAGAGTAAAAAATTATTTCTCGCAAAGACGCAGAGTTCATTGTATATCTTTGCGTCTTTGCGTGGATATAAAGGCTATATATAAGAGGTAACATTCTTATGAACTTAATGAAATCGATTAAAATAATATTTCTTTTTGTTTTATTTATCCAAATCTGTTTTTCCCAATCACCCACACCCGATTGGGATAAAATCCATACCATGACAATCGAAGGTATTGATGCTTTGTACGATTTCAAGTTCAAAGAAGCTGAGGCAAAGTTTGACAATGTCATTCAAACCGTACCGCAGGATCCACGCGGCTATTTTTTCAAAGCGATGATTTATCATTACCGTTATCACGTGTTGGAAGTGAATGCGGATTACGAAAAATTTATTTCATTGTCTGACACGGTAATTGAAGTGGCGGAAGAAGTTCTTGATAAGGACGAGAATAATTCAAATGCTATGTTTTATTTAGGAGGTATATATGGTTACCGTGGATTAATCCTTTCTGATAAAGGAAGTATACTAAAAGCCGTGTGGGATGGTAAGAAGGGTTACGGATATTTAGAAGATGCGATAGAAATTGATCCACAAAATTATGATGCTTATTTAGGATTAGGGTTGTATAATTATCTTGCGTCAAGGATTCCAAAGTTTTGGCACTGGATTGTTTCCTTGATTGGCTTTGATCCCGATGGTACGAAAGGAAAGCAGCAGCTCGAATTAGCTGCAACGAAAGGGAATTACACTCGATACGAAGCAAAATGGTGGCTGTCGCAGATTTATAATTGGGAGCGAGAGCCAGATAGAGCTTTTAAATATCTATCAGAATTAGCGACAAAATTTCCTGATAATCCATTCTATACTCAGAATTATGGAGAAGTTCTCGTAAACCAACAGCATCGTGCTGACGAAGCGATTCCTTGGTTAGAAAAAGCTATAAACGCAAACAATCCAGATGCCGAACGTTTTGCCACGTTAGGATATTATCGGTTAGGACATGCTTATAGATTCAAGAATGAATTTCCCAAAGCAATCGATTTGTATAAAAAGTTTATAAGTACGACTACAGTTGACACGCTGAGAAAGCGATACGCCCATTTCCTTACCGGTTTGTGTTACGAAATGATGGGAGATCGTGCCGCAGCCATTCCTTATTATGAAGTAGCATCCAATTATCCTGATGCACAAGCATTTTTAAAGGAACCCATGTCAGATTATCAGAAAGCTTTTGAAACAATGAACAATCATTTCCAAGCTGGATATTTCGAATTAGGAATAAAAGCTTCAACAGAATTATTAGCGAGGCAAAATATAACTGACGATCAACGGAGTGATATTTTATTTTCTGCCGCTGGTTTCTATTATGACAAGAAAGATTACATAGGTGCTGAAACGACTTACACAAGAGTTCTAAGTTTTAATACGCAGAAAGATAAATCGAGACTACCTAACACACATTTCCAATTGGGGAGGGTATATCTCAACATGGAGAAGAAAGACTTAGCCAAACGTGAGTTCAAGAAGGTGTTAGAGTACAAAAATTACGATGGAGAAAAGTATTTACGTAATAGAGCAGAAGAAGGGATCGATAAATTGGAAGAAAAGAAAGGGCTGGGCAGTCATCTATCCCGAGATGCTTGATCTTGAAAAGGAAGAAAACCAACGGTTATCAGCGGTCAACTGTGAATTGTTAATTGCTATTCGTGGTAGTGCAGGACTTGTTGGTATCATGGGACTCGGTGGTAAACTCTCCGAAGAACCGTACAGCAAAGAAGATCGTGAACTGTTAATGACAGTAACAAGAGAAATGGGAATTGCATTGGAAAATGCTGAACTTCTGGAAGTAGCAAAGCGAGAAGCTGAGTACTCAAAGGAGTTAGACATTGCACGGCAAGTCCAGCAAAATCTTTTCCCAACGAAACTACCAACTCCTACGGGTTGGGAGTTTGCCGGTATCTGTAAACCAGCTAAAGCAGTCGGAGGTGATTACTACGATATCTTCGAGGCAGCGCCTGGTAAAGTAGTAGTAGCATTAGGTGATGTGTCAGGTAAAGGGCTTGGTGCTTCATTTGTAATGTCGGGCGTACATAGCACAATCAGAACACAATCAAAACTGTTCATTTATGATCCAATAAAAATAATCAATGAATTAAATGAATATCTCCTTGGTTCAACATCAAAGAACATATTCGTAACACTGTTTTTAGGAATCATCGATCTCGAAACAGGTAAACTCAGTTATCTCAATTGTGGACATCCACCAGCGTTTGTTCTTCGGAAAGAGAATAATGCAATAGAGAAACTCACTCGCACAGGTTTAGCTCTTGGTATGATGAGCACAGTCCAGTTTACTCAAGGTTCATCGACATTGAATGCAGGTGATTCGCTTATCGTCTACAGTGATGGCGTAACGGAAGCGATGAATTCAAAAGAGGAAATGTACGAAGAGGAACGATTAACTCAGCTGCTTACTACAACTCTTGGATTGGATACCTCACACATGATGAATGCGATACTGAAATCGGTTGATGAATTTACTGGGATTCATGAACAAGCTGATGATATATCGGTGATTGTAGTAAAGAGATTCTGATCGTGTCGTGGTGTTAGGTGTTCCTACCTGACACAAACATAATGAGTTCTATAAGGGGCGAAACGTTCATAGTATGAAAAATAAAATATGTTAAGCTCCGTCAATCCGAAGGACTCCTTTTGAGGAGCGGAACTCACTAAAGATCAACAGGATTGTGAAAAGCTGAGTCAAGGAACACTCTTGTTTGCAATCGTTGCCAGTTCGATTGCTCATTTAGCGACAAAGGTATACGCACAATGATCACAGCTATCGGTATTTGAAAATAGCAAGGACTATTCTTATATTGTTTCAAATATCGTGATAATAAAAATTTTATATCGGAAATATTATGCTTAATCAGTCCCGGATTTTCGTATATGCGATTATTTTAGTATTTCTTTCATTTAGTGTACCCGCCTCAGCCCAAACAGATGACAAGTTAAATCAGAATATAAATGCAGACAATGTAAAAACAATGGCAGAACCAAATATTTCAGTCAGCCCGGAATCATTGAGCGCAGAATTGATAACTGGAGAGATGGTCACACAAACATTGACAATAAACAACACGGGATCGAGTGATTTAACATTTAATATCGATATCGCGGGTATTTCGACAAACGCTCGAACGTTAAAGGTTGAAACATCCCTGATTTCACAACGGTACAGTTCCACTGGATTGAATGTCTTATTAGCAATAGCTGATGATGGAGCAAGTTATATAACGAGTCAATTATTATCATATCCGGATATTGCTTCGATAAGTATCTTTAGCACACGCGATAGCACACCTACGATTGAAGTTTTGCAAGGATACGATGTTGTGATGACAAGGACATTCGATCAACACCTGGATCCAATAGGATTCGGGGATGTGTTAGCCGATTATGTTGACCAAGGTGGGGGAGTTGTTTTAGGGACATTCTCATGGTATGATAGCTGTGGACTTAGTTTGTGTGGGAGAATAATGGATCCTGCATATGCACCATTAGTATCGGCATCAAGTTTGAACCATTATAGCTCGGCAAATCTACAAATCCTGAATCCTACTCACCCAATTATGGAGAACGTTACAAATGCAAGTGATGAATACCGAGATTATACTATGCTAACTACAGGATCACGATTAATTGCCCGCTGGAGCGATGGGGAAAATTTTGTTGCTGTTAAAGGAAACGTTGTAGCAGTGAATAGTTATGTAGGGGAATATTATCAGTTCACAGGTGATGTTCCTCTGATCGTTCATAACAGCTTACTGTATGCGGCAGGCAGATCAGGTTGGTTATCGGCAAATCCATTGAATGGAATCGTACCCGCGCTATCGTCTATTTACATCGATGTAACATTTAATGCTGGGGGATTATATGACGGTTATTACCATGCCAATTTATTAATAATTAGCAATGATCCAGATGAAGATACAGTAGCGATTCCAGTACATCTTACCGTCACAGGAGTACCCGATATCTTTCTATCCGATACATCGTTTGATTTCCAAAATATATTTGTTGGAACCTCTCGCAGAGAGAAATTTATTGTCTCGAATTTTGGTACAGATGTATTAACTATAAGTGGGATTGTTTCCGATAATTCTGATTACAGTGTAGACATTAGCAATTTCAGTTTGGAGCCCGGAGAAAAACAAAATTTATATTTAACATTTACTCCCACCTCAGCAGGAGAAAGAAACGGAAGGTTAACGATATCAAGTAATGATCCGGATGAAGGGGAAAGTACTATCTCGTTGCGAGGTGAAGGAATACTTCCTCCGGTCGGTGGTGTTGTCCCGGAATCTTTGAGTATCGTGTTACTCAAAGGTGATTCTACAAACCGAATATTCACAATCACTAATTCTGGTGAAAGCGAATTAATTTATAACATCAGTATCCAGGATACAGGTGTTTCAAAAACTTTTTTGTCGTATCCCTTACCGGCAAAATTATCGGGTGGTGTAACTAAAAAACATCCGATTTTAAAAAATATCAAAATAAATGAAGTGAATGTCCGTGTTTATCCAGAGAAGATTCAAAATTTTGGAGGGCCAGATCCATTTGGATATAGATGGAGGGATAGTGATGGTCCTGATGGACTTAAATTTAATTGGGTTGATGTAAGCTTGGGAACATCGGTTAATTTAAAAGATGATGGTTATAGCTCGGGTATACCACTTGGATTTACATTCAAATATTATGGATATGAATACACTTCGGTAAATATTATGTCGAATGGATGGTTGAGCTTTAATGGTTTCGGTGAGTGGTATCCATCCGACGTTCCAGCAAATGATGAATATGCTGGTGCCATTGTACCGTTTGGAAAAGATTTATTTGCTCCAGATGCGAAATATATTCGGTACCAGACTTATGGTACGGCACCTTTTAGATTTTTTATTGTTGAATATAACACTATTCCCAATTACGGCGGTTCAGATGAAAAGACGTTTGAAGTGATTTTTTATGAAAGTACAAATAATATAATATTTCAATATTTAAACACACAAGATCAGCCGGAAGCGATTGGCATTGAGAGCCCTGATCAGACGATGGGGATGGGAAATGCAGGGATAGGAGATCTATTTATTAGTCCGACAAGCATAAAAAATAATTTTGCTATTGAATTTAGCATCCCACCCGGTTGGATTTCGGTTGCTCCATTATCAGGGGTTGTACTTCCTGATTCGGAATTGAATGTTAATGTACTATTTAATCCAAAAGAATTCAGTCCAGGCAATTATAGTGCGAATATTCTAATTCACAGTAATGATCCGAATAAAAGGATAATCACAATCCCAACCAAAATACGAATAGTAGATTCGTTAGATGGGCCTTTCACTCTCACAGTTAATGCCATAAACGGTTTAGTATTAAAAAATCCTGATAAACCACAGTACGATAAGAATGAATCTGTTCAATTGACAGCAGTACCGATAGTTGGTTATCAATTTGTAAATTGGAGCGGTGATACGAGTGGGACAACAAATCCAATCAGTATCGTGATGAATAGTAATAAAAACATCACTGCAAACTTTGCGATTAACACTTATACCTTAACAGTGAATGCCACAAATGGAATGGTAACGAAAATTCCAAATCAGCCGACATATACCCACGGAACATCTGTTCAACTAACAGCAACCCCAGCATTAGGTTATCATTTTGTTAGTTGGAGCGGTGATACGAGTGGGACAACAAATCCAATCAGTATCGTGATGAATAGTAATAAAAACATCACTGCAAACTTTGCGATTAACACTTATACCTTAACAGTGAATGCCACAAACGGAATGGTAACGAAAATTCCAAATCAGCCGACATATACCCACGGAACATCTGTTCAACTAACAGCAACCCCCGCAGTAGGTTATCATTTTGTTAGTTGGAGCGGTGATACGAGTGGGACGGTAAATCCAATCAGCATCGTTATGAATGGCAATAAGAACATCACAGCACACTTTGCTGTTAATATTTACAAGATAGTAGCGACCGCAGGTGAGAATGGATTCATCTCGCCATCCGATACCGTAAATGTAAATTATGGAGATAGTGTTACATTCAGAATGTATCCAGTTTATGAATATGAGGTTGATAGTGTTCTGGCCGATGGGATTTTTGTTGGTAGTGATTCTATATATGTCTTCAGAAACGTTACAACAGATCATACAATACACGTGACCTTTAAACAAAAAGTACCTGTTGGTGTACTTTTAGTCGATATTCCTCATGTGTATTCTGTTCAACAGAACTATCCCAATCCATTCAATCCCATTACAGTGATTCGGGATTCAATCCCTGAAGAGTCGAAGGTTACTTTAATAATCTTTGACCTGCTTGGGCGGGAAGTCATTACTTTGGTTGATAAGATACAAGAAGCGGGGTCTAAGATTGCTGAATTTTCCGCCAGAGGCGGATCCGCCTTAGGCGGAGATGCATCTGCCAACGGTGGATTACCGAGTGGGATGTATTTCTATAGAATTGAAGCAATAAGTATATCGGATCCAAGCAAGTTTTTCATCCAAGTGAGGAAGATGATATTGTTGCGATAAGGATATGGATATCTTTAACCTTTCATCACGGCAAGTGGAACAAGTTTGGCTACTTTTCTAGCGATTCCTGCACCATGTACGACATCGACGACCCGACTTACATCTTTATATGCATCTGGTTTTTCTTCGGTGAGTCCAGAACGGGTTTCACTTCGGACAAAAATGCCTTTTCCTTTCATTTCCAGCAACAACTGTTCAGCGGATGTTTCTTTCTTGGCTTGGGTTCTACTTTTCGAGCGACCAGCACCATGGCATGATGACCCAAATGTTTCTTTCATTGCCTGCTCGGTACCGACAAGCACATACGAGCAAGTCCCCATGCTGCCGGGAATTAATACTGGTTGTCCAACATCTCGTAATTCTTCAGGTAGTGCCGGATGATCTTTCGGAAAAGCGCGTGTTGCGCCTTTTCGATGAACCAATACCTTCTTTTTTGTACCCTCAACATCATGGTCTTCATATTTTGCAATATTATGGCAAACATCATATACAATTCTGAGGTTACCGTTTCCTAAAATACGTTGGAATGCTTCGCGCGTCCAATGAGTTATCATCTGACGGTTCGCAAAGGCGAAGTTCGCAGATGCTGCCATAGCTTTTAAATAATTCTGTCCTTCCTGCGATTTTATTGGAACGCAAGCGAGCTGCCGATCTACAACTGATATTCCATATCTCTTCATACCTCCCTGCATGGTGTCGAGATAATCGGTGCACACCTGATGCCCAAGACCACGTGAGCCGCTGTGAATTAGCACAACAATCTGATCTATATGCAATCCGAACTTTTGAGCTACCTCACGATCAAAAACTTCAGTAACAACTTGAATTTCTAAAAAATGATTCCCAGAGCCGAGTGTGCCAAGCTGGTGATGCCCGCGATCTTTAGCATGAGGACTGACAAGTGCAGGATCAGCATTTGGAATTTTACCATATTCCTCGATGTGTCTCAAATCTTCTTCCAATCCATAGCTATTTCTAACTGCCCACATCGCTCCATCACTCAGTACATTATCAAGCTCTGTTTTCGTTACATTGAGTATTCCTTTTTTCCCTGTGCCACATGGAATATCCCGGAAAAGTTGATTAAGTAATATTTCTAATTTCTGTTTCACATCTTTCAGCTCGAAAGGTGTTTGAAGGAGCCGTACTCCGCAATTAATATCGAAGCCGACACCGCCTGCAGAAACAATTCCCTCATCTACATCGGCTGCTGCAACCCCACCGATGCAGAAACCGTAACCTTGATGCGCATCGGGCATGGCAAGTGAACGACCAACAAGCCCGGGTAAAGTGGCAACATTAGCTACTTGTTCTTTGGTCTGGTCCTTCTCGATGTGTTTGATCATCTCATCATCGGCATAGATCAAGCCGTCGATCCGCATTCCTTGTTTGTAGGATTTGGGAATGAGATAGCGATAATTATCTATTTTTTGGAACATAACTCCGTTTCCTTTGATAATTATAAATATTCACAAATTTCAAATAGCATCACCATGAATAGTGATGCTAAACGAAAAAAGTCTGATAAATCAGCCTGAAGTATTAGTATCCTTCAGGATACTTTTTTCGAGGTAGCGTCACCGTTCACGGTGATGCTCTATATTCTATCTTAAAGTTCTCTGGCGATTTCTTCTGCTTTTTCAGCAAATTCTTCCTCAACATATAAATCGACTCCTTGTCCAGTGAAGATGCCAAAACCGCCACTCGTTCCCGATACGGTAATTCCATAATCGGGGGCTTTAACGATTGAAGATATATCTTCCGCATCAAGCGTTTGCTGTGCCATCTCAGCGAAGAGTCGGTTTTGGAAGTTTTTAATGAGAATAAGTTTTTTTGTCATGTTATTGTTTTATGCCTCATCAACTTCACAACTTTCAGCAATGTCTTCGATGAACTCAGGTTTCATATGCCGGATTCGATTCCCAATTTGGGAGATTTCCTTTTTTAATTCAGAGTATGGAATGAATTTACAAATCTTTGGCAGCGGTGGTTTCAGTTTAGCAAAAGTTGGTCGATTAATTTCATTGAATACTTTCTCTCTCCGATCATCTGGTGCAACAAGATAGAGATTAAGCTTTATGTTAGGTTGCATACTCACTAAATCCGCCATCCTGAGCAATCCCGAATAAATTGCACTCGTATGTTCGACTTCAAATGCAGCTACAATCGCATCACCCTGAAGCCATAGGACATCGATCAGCTCAATAGTTCTGTTCGTTGCCTCATCGAACTGTCTGGGTAACTCTCCGATAAGATTAGGAATCTCCTGAAATGCCTTTCCATTGTACGTCTTGTTTCTATCGTTCCTCGCAACCCAAACGTCCAGCTCTAAATCCGACCCAAGTTTTAAGAGCAGCCATTGTATTTCTTCATGCGTTGCTCCAGTTTTTTGTGTAATACCTGCCTCAACCTCATCGGTTTCTTCTTCTGGAATCGTTACAACCCCGACTTCCGATTCAAATGTTCTTGGATGTCTCCAATATTTTCTTTCATCGTATTCTCTTGCGTTCGGATTTATCATACCATCCTTGATAGCATTAACTATTGTTTCTCCATCTTGGTCGTTGAATTCTGCTGGTGAACCTCTGAAAAATCCCGACCATGCATTCTTTGATTTTAAGCCCTTGAAGATTGTGAGTCTATCCCTTAAGTCCATTATTGGAACCGCCGTCTTCGCATCTAACTTGTAGAGCAATTCGACTTTGAAACGATAGGGAAACACTTCATCTTCCCATAGTGGAGTTTCATCAAAATAACACTCCGATTTCACTTCAAGAATTCCAATTAGACGAGATAGTCCGGTGAGATAACAGATAAGGAAATCTCCGGGTGAGATTTTTTCCGCCATCTTCCGTCTGCGTTCACGAAATCCACTCACCGTCCCACCATTCTTGAGAAATTCTTCCCAAGTTTTACCAGTAAAAAGATCAAGCCAATATTTTCTACCCATAATTGATACTTCTAAAATATTTTTACGATTTCACTTCTTCTTTAAACTTCCCCAGCTCCTGTCCCGAAGCTTTCTCTATCTCTGCATGTAAGCTGTTTCCATTCGCATCCATCGTAACAATCACCGGAAAATCCTTGACCTTCAAATGCCACATCGCTTCCGGAACTCCGAACTCCATTAGATCGACTCCAGTAACATCAGTAATACACTTTGCATAATACTGAGCCGCGCCGCCGATAGCATGGAAATAAACCGCACCTTGCTCTTTCATCGCTGCCAATGTCTTCGGACCCATCCCACCTTTGCCAATTACTCCACGCAATCCAAACTTCTTAATAACATCGCCCTGATACGGTTCTTCTCGTATGCTCGTTGTCGGTCCCGCAGCGTTCATGAACCATTTATCACCCTGCTTCAATGCGACCGGTCCGCAATGATAGATGATTCCTCCTTTCAAATCGACTGGAGAGTCGTGACTCATGAGATGATGATGTATTGAATCACGACCCGTGTGCATCTCACCATTCAGAAGCACAACATCACCCACTTTCAAACTGCGAACTTGTGCTTCAGAGAGGGGAGTTGTGAGAGAAACTTCACGTCCCGTCAATGGCAGTGCTTCCGACTTTGCCATCTTCATAACAGATGTCCCGCCTATGGCGGGTGTATCATTTTTGTAAAGCCAATGTTTAATATTTCCCGTGGAAGTATCCAGCACAACACCGAGCCGCCTGAATGCCCAACAATCGTATGCAACCGAAACAAAGAAACTCGCAGGTAAACGATTGTATGCACCTATCTTACAACTAATCAGTGTCGACTTCCCTCCGAAACCCATTGTCCCGATGCCAAGTTTGTTTGCTTGCTCCATAATAGCTTGCTCAAGCTTTGCAAGCTCTGGATTTGGATTGATGTCGTCTAAAGTTCGGAACAACTGTTGTTTCGCTAACGAGTAGCCAGATGTTCTATCGCCGCCGATGCCAACACCAAGCGCACCGATGCTGCAGCCGTATCCCTGCGCTTTCCAGACTGCGTGCAAGATACACTTCCGAATACCATCTAAATTTCTATCAGCTCTACCGAGGTTATCCAGAGTTGCGGGCAGCGAGTATTGAGTGTTCATGTTCTCGCATCCACCACCTTTTAGCAGCAATCGCACTTCGATTTCATCTTTCTCCCACTGTTCAAAGTGAACAACCGGTGTTCCCGGTCCTAAATTATTCCCACTATTTTTACCCGTCAACGAATCGACGGAGTTGGGTCGCAGCTTGCCTTGCTTGGTTGCCTCTGCAATCGCTTCATCAATTTCTTTCCGCATTGCGATTTGATTTACTCCTGCAGGCGTTTTAATTTCGAACGTCGGCATACCTGTATCCTGGCAGATTGGAGCGACTTTATCACACGCCATATCTATATTGATTGCGATTGTTTGAAGTGCAAGCATTGCCTGAGTTTTTGGTGCCTCTGATTCGATTGCCTGTGCGATAGTTCGGCGGACATCGGGTGGTAGATTTGATGAAGTTTCAGCTATAAGCTTGAACATACTTTCTTTGAAGTGCATCATGGAAGTTCTCCTGAATGAAATTATGATATTATTAAAATCTTCGTAAAATTATTGTACAAGAATATACGAAATGGTATGAGCAGATACAATTTGAATTTTCTTCTTTTTAATAACTCATTTTAATATATTTAAACATATATGGAAAGGATAATTCTAATGGATAAAACGAATATTAAAAATGAAGTCAGGAAGCATTATGCAGAAATTGCACGTGAGCGCAGCTGCGGATGTGCACCTTCTTGTTGCGATAAAGAGGATACGATAACCACGCTTGTCGACTATGGCAAGAGGGGGGAAGATGTTGCGGAAGCGAATCTTGGTCTTGGCTGCGGCATACCGACGGAACATGCCGGAATTAAACAGGGTGATACTGTGCTCGATCTCGGGAGCGGTGCAGGAGTCGACGTTTTCCTCGCTTCAAAAACTGTAGGACCGAAGGGGCGCGTTATCGGCGTTGATATGACACAGGAGATGATCGATCGGGCACGGGTGAATGCTGTAAAGGGCGGTTACACGAATGTCGAGTTCCGTCTCGGTGATATTGAATCATTACCATTAGAAGATGCGACTGTTGATGTTGCCATTTCAAATTGTGTCATCAATCTTGCACCAGATAAGCATCGTGTGTTTATGGAGCTTTTCCGAGTTCTAAAAATTGGTGGACACTTTACCGTTTCAGATATCGTTACCTTCGGCAAAGTCCCTGAAAATATTCGAAAAGATGTAGAGATGTGGGCTGGTTGCATCGCTGGTGCATTGGATCAACAAGAGTATCTGAAGATAATAAAGGAAACCGGTTTTAAAAACATCCGGATTATCGATGCCAAGAATTTCTCATATCCGAAGGGAAATACTGATTACGGTTTCTCGAGTGTAACAGTCGAAGGATATAAATGATTTTTGCGTCTATTCATACAATCTTTTACCAAGCAATCAAAGAAAAGAAGATAGGATTGGCTATCATGGATAGAATAAGGAGAACCACACAATGAAAAATAAATTGAATAGAACAGAGTGCAACATCTTTATCGGAGTGTAATGGCGGCTACCTTGTACCGGAAAATAACGAAGGCAATGCGGAACCTACCGAATCTACTGCAGGGTTACAACATCTATGTGAACCGCGATAAACTTCATCTGATTAATCTCACATTCAAAACAATTTCACCTGAAGCTGAATCGTTTGCTGACCTCGGAGGTGTGTGGAAAGTAAATGCTGCTTACACTTTCCATACTCTTAAGAATTTCACCATAAAAAGAGGAGTCCTCGTAGATACTGATTATCCGATTAGGTTTTATAAGAAATTAAAAAACTACCAGAATCTTCAGATCATCCGCGGCGATTTTATGGAAAAATCAGTCGTTAAGGCAATAGGAAAAGTAGACGTTCTTTATTTCTTCGATGTTTTACTGCACCAAGCTAATCCGAATTGGAATGAGGTACTCGAAGTATACTCGCATGTCGCTCAATGTTTTGTTATCTATAATCAACAATTTATTCAAGGAGATGAAACGATCCGCCTCACAGATTTACCTCTTGAGAGATATATTGAGCTGACCTCAGATTATCGGAAGGAATTTTACAAGTATGTTTATGAACATAGGTTAGATATTCACCCCGAATATCATAAACCATGGATTGACATACATAACATCTCGCAATGGGGTATAACAGATAAGAACCTCCGTAATGTAATGACAGACCTTGGTTATAAGGAAATTTATTTCTATAATCATGGGAGGTTTTTGAATCTACCTGCATTTGAAAATCACGCTTTTGTTTTTAAGAGAGATGACTAAGGATATAAACCAACCTTTTTCGTTCTAAGCCCTCATTTTCGTATATTTCCATCTCATGCCAGACAACAAAATCATATTCTCCATGATTGGTGTTGGGAAGGTTCATAAACCCAACAAGCAAGTTTTAAAAGATATTTATCTCTCGTTCTTTTACGGAGCGAAGATTGGTGTACTCGGTCTGAACGGCTCAGGTAAAAGTACACTCCTCCGGATCATTGCCGGTGTGGATCAGGATTACATCGGTCAGATAACCGCACAGAAAGACATTACCTTCGGTTATCTTCCTCAGGAACCAGAGTTGGATGAAACGAAAACCGTGAAAGAAATTGTTGAAGAAGGAGTTCAATCAACCGTTAACCTTCTTAAAGAATACGAAGCCATCAGCGCTAAATTCTCCGAGCCGGATGCAGATTATGACACATTGCTTGAGAAGCAAGGTATACTACAGGAAAAGATCGATCATATTGGTGCATGGGACATCGACAGTAAACTTGAACAAGCTATGGATGCACTCCGCTGTCCACCATCTGAAACTTCTGTCTCGATAATTTCCGGTGGCGAGCGACGTCGTGTGGCATTGTGTCGTCTACTTTTGCAGGGACCTGATGTTCTACTTCTCGACGAACCGTCTAATCACTTAGATGCAGAATCGGTTGCATGGCTTGAGCATCATCTTTCAAAATACAAAGGAACGGTAATCGCTGTAACGCACGACCGCTACTTCCTCGATAATGTTGCCGGATGGATTTTGGAGCTTGATCGGGGTGAGGGGATTCCCTTTCAGGGCAATTATTCATCATGGCTTGAACAGAAGCAGGGACGACTCGCTGTTGAAGAGAAACAGGAATCGAAACGGCAGAAAGTTTTACAGCGCGAGCTTGAATGGGTTAGACTGAATCCGAAAGGACGACATGCTAAAAGTAAAGCCCGCATTGCTGCCTACGAAAAAATGCTTGCCGAAGAAAATGATAAACGCAGTGATGAACTTGAAATTTACATTCCACCCGGTCCACGCCTTGGCGATGTAATGATTCGAGCCGAAAATGTTGCGAAATCATACGGCGATATTATTCTTTATGAAAATCTCAATTTCAGTTTACCTCCAGGTGGCATCATCGGGATTATTGGACCGAACGGTGCGGGCAAGACAACTTTATTTCGAATGATCATCGGTCAGGAGAAACCGGATGCCGGAACAATTGCAATCGGTGAAACGGTCAAACTTGCTTATGTAGATCAGAACCGACCACTCGATCCGAATAAAACAATCTGGCAGGAAATTTCAGGCGGCGAAGATTTAATTAAGCTTGGTAACCGAGAAGTAAACTCACGCGCCTATGTTGCAAGATTTAATTTTAGCGGCACAGACCAACAGAAACCGGTTGGTGTTCTCTCGGGCGGCGAGCGTAATCGCGTGCATCTTGCCAAAATTTTAAGAACCGGTGCAAATGTTCTACTTCTCGACGAACCGACAAACGATCTCGATGTTAACACACTCCGCGCACTTGAAGAAGCGCTCTTAAATTTCGCCGGCTGTGCAGTTATCATTACACACGACCGTTGGTTCCTCGACCGCGTCGCTACACACATCCTTGCATTTGAAGGAAACAGTGAAGCGATTTGGTTTGACGGAAATTATTCTGAATTCGAGGAGCACAGAAAGAAACAACTTGGCATCGAAGCCGAGAGGCCACATCGGATTAAGTATAAGAAGCTGATACGGCAATAAAGTCCTCTCTCAATTGCGCTTCATCCCTGGCGAGAGGGAATTTAGGGGTGTGCCCACACGCGTGAACAACGCAATTCAAGAGTGCTTGTCCTCCACAAGGTAAAAGGCGACAGCGGAGAACTCGTTTATAACTGAGCATAAATTTGATTTTATTTATTATTTCTTTGTACATTAAACCATATTAAATTAGAGTGAGAAAGAATGCTTCTGGCTGCTATGAGAAAATACTCACACGAAGAAAGGGTGTTACTAAAATGAAAAATATCATCTTAATATGTCTTTTTGCCATTCCAATATTTTCCCTAATAACAAGTATGGGATGTAAGAAAAGTCCCACAGAATCATCAGATCATGACTCATCAATAGTGGAAGTACGGAAACCCAATATCTATTTATATCCGAAAGCAAAATGCAATCTTTCTATCAAGTTGTTGTTTCCGTTAGGAGGTAGAATAATTCAATCAATACCTTCATACCAAAATGGTTGGAATGTTGAAGTAAATCCATCGGGTAAAATAAACCAGCAATACGATTTCCTTTTTTATGAAAGCCAGACTCCAGATGCTTATCAGTACAATTTTGGCTGGGTAGTTAGTAGAGATACTCTTTCATCTTTCTTCAACGCCAATCTTCGTAGGACAGGTTTTAACGATAGTGAGATATTTGACTTCACGGAATATTGGGTACCTAGACTGTCGGATTACCCCCTCTATATAATTTATCCTCAGTATTCGACGGATATCGAAAAAGTGATACAACTAAATATTTCAGAACCGCCCGACAACATACTTCGACTCTTCTATGTGATTCAAAGTTCAGAAGACATGATCCCAAAACTTATTACTCCAACAGTACCTAAATTTGTTAGAAGCGGATTTACTGTTACCGAATGGGGTGTTATTTTAAAATGAATCTATATATAACATAACAGGTCGCTCAAGTTAATGTCGTAAGAATTTGATTTTGTATAATATTCAAGGTCCACACCATGACATTGATGATGCTATTAAAACCTGTACATCACCCTTGTGTCACGAAATGGTTCGTGACACCCGGTAAAAAAGAGGAAAGATCGGTGCCAAAGCTTGAATTTAACTTTACAAGGATGAAATTGTTGCTGAATGAGAACTTGCTGATAAAGTTCACCAACCTTACAAGATATAACCTTTAATGTGAATCATGAATCTTAGAATAAAATCGGTGATTTGCTCAGTTAAGTTGAAACCAGATATTAATAGTTTACATATAGAGGAAGTAAGTGGCGAGAGTCGTAAATATTGAAAAGTGCTTTGAGAAGTTTAACGACATCTTCTCACCAAAAATAGTAGCTGATTTGAATGGTCAACATGTGTTGCTTGTGAGGTTAGAAGGAGATAAAGTTCCATGGCACACGCACGATGACGAAGACGAAATGTTCTTTGTAGTAGATGGAATACTCGATATATATGAAAAGGACAAAAGTTTTACTCTCCACGCTGGTGAATTTTATATTGTTCAACGTGGTTTAGAGCATCGTGTTGTTCCTCGCGGTCATGTCAAGCTTATACTATTTGAACCCGAAGGTATTGCTCACACCAGTAATGTGAAAGCGGAGATCACTAAGAAAAGTTTTGACCGGCTTGAATTATAGAAGAATACCTACAAACGGCTACCCGAACAAAAGTGGTTTCGGTGTAGGCAACATAGATGATACAAATCAGATCTGTAGATAATTAAGAAGTTACTGATGTCGATTAAATCAAAATATGCCCACACAAATCTCATCGCAAAGAATTGGTGTGAGCTTGCACGTTTCTATCAACAGGTGTTTGGTTGCGTAGCGGTTCCTCCGGAGCATCACTTTATTGCATTTATCGTTGAAGACGTAGCCAAAGACCACGCTGAGGTTTTAGCTACAGGCGGCAGTGCGGTTGGTGAAATTGTTACGCTCCAACCAACCTTTCAATCCAAAGTTACTTGGTGCTATGTTGCAGATCCGGAAGGAAATATGATCGAATTGCAGTCATGGTCTAAGTGTCACGGAATGGGAGTTTATTTTAGAACTGAAAAAACCAGAGCTGTCATTCTGAACGAGCGTAGCGAAGTGAAGAATCTGATGCAGTTTTGTTGATTCGAGATGTATCTCCCGCTAAAGCGGAATCAACATGACAACATAAGATATTCTCGGACACTTTGATGGTTCGTGACACATGGGAGAAAGAATACTCTATTTGCACATGACCTAAATATCGACTATATTGTAGTCGATATTATGGAGATGTTATGAAACTAAGTACAGCAGTTAAGCCGATCAGTTACCTGAAGGCACACGCGTCAGAACTGATACGCGATATAACGAACAATAAAAATACTCTCGTAATTACACATAACGGAGAAGCGAAAGTTGTTGTTCTGGATATTAAAATATATGAGCGTATGCAAGAAACTCTGGCGTTGCTTAAAATTCTGACCCGCAGCAAACAACAGGCAAAGCGGGGAAATGTAAAGTCGATGAATGATACCTTCACAAGCTTAGAAAAAAGAATCCGGGCATTTAACGATGAAAAAATATAATGTCCTTTTCGATGTCGACGCAGAGGATGATCTGTTTGATATTTACAGATATGTCACTCTGAATGACTCGATTGAGCGTGCCGATAAGCTGTTCAATTCCTTAAAAAGAGTTTGTTATAAACTTAAATTATTACCTCACCGGGGAGATGTTCCTCCCGAGCTATTTGAAATCGGGGTTGTTGAATTCCGCGAAATACGATTTAAACCATATCGCATTTTATATTCAATTGAATCGACTTCAGTTTTAGTACATTGCATTTTAGATGGACGTCGCGATATTCAATCAATCCTTCAAGAACGGTTATTAAGATAATTAAGGCAACACTATGCGTTATCTCCTCGTTACACACAAAGTTGCCGACTTCACAAAGTGGAAGCGTATTTTCGATGCAGACGCTGAAGCTCAACGCAAAGCCGGGTTGCATCTTCTTCATCTTTTGCGCGACACTGTCGATCTAAATTTGGTTGTTCTCTTATTCAGAGTCGACGATCTGAACAAAGCAAAAGCATTTACTCAAAATCCGGATGCGAGCGATCATGGAGAAATGTCCAGCGTGATCGGAGCACCGAAAATCCTGTGGCTGAGCGGGTAATGAACGCATCAATGCTGTTTAAAAATCTCGCGTCATGCTGAACTTGCCTGCCCGCTGTACAACTTTGGCAGGCGGGTTTCAGCATCCCTGCTTGCAGCAGGCAAGTACACAAAGCAAGCTCGTTTGCAAGGTATAGATTCCGAATCAAGACTTCGTCGAGCTCAGTCGATACGTTCGGAATGACGGGTTTCTTTACTTTTAGGAGGTCTTCGTTGGGTGAGGTCAATTAAGGAGTATCAATATGAAAATAAATCGAACCATCAAAAAAGTTTTTTCAAGCAAACCAACCCTCGAAGGCTCCGGCGTGCATCTGAAACGTGCATTTGGTTTTCACGAAGTACCAATGTTTGATCCATTCTTGCTCTTAGATGATTTTCGTTCATCAAATCCGGAAGATTATATAAAAGGTTTCCCTTGGCATCCGCATCGCGGCATTGAAACTATTACATACGTGCTTCGAGGTAATGTAGCGCATGGCGACAGCATGGGAAACAAAGGGATTATCAGCTCCGGCGATGTACAGTGGATGACTGCCGGCAGCGGCATCATACATCAAGAAATGCCGAAGGGTGATGAGAACGGTTACAATTATGGTTTCCAGTTATGGGCGAATCTTCCAAAAGCTGATAAGATGATGAGTCCTCGTTACCGAGATGTGAAAAGTTCTGAGATACCAGAAATAACAACAGCAAAGGGCGCAAAGATCAAGATCATTTGCGGTTAAGTTAATGGAACAAAGGGACCAGTTCAAGATATCGTAATCGATCCTGAATATCTTGATGTGACTATTCCACCAAATACGGAGTTTGGTCATCCTACTAAGTTAGGACATACAGTTTTCGCTTATGTGATTGAAGGGAAAGGGTATTTTTCAGAAGAGAAAAAGCTGATCACCAATGAGAATCTCGCGCTGTTTGACGATGGAGAACAAATAGTAATTACAACCGCGGATGAGTCGGTTCGTTTCCTCCTCATCTCCGGAAAACCAATCGGCGAGCCGGTTGCGTGGTACGGACCGATCGTGATGAACACGCAAGGAGAATTGAAAGTTGCGTTTGAGGAGTATAATGATGGGACGTTTATCAAACACAATGATGGATAACTGCTATTATTTTTCTTTCTCATCCCACATTTTCGTATATTCTTTATAAATACGAAATCCGAATATTGAAGCTCGAAATAAATCCTAATCTTCAAATTCAAAACTCTTGTACATGTCCATTTTTAAATTATTTGAGTATTTGAATTTAGATATTGTTTAGTGTTTAGGATTTCGTACTTCGAAATTTGAATCTCAACTACTTAATACTCTACTACTCAATACTTATTATTGCTCTCCCTCAATCACATATCAATCCAATTTGGTGGACGAACATTGTTTGATGATGTCTCACTCGTTATTGGTCCTCATGATCGGATCGGGCTTGTTGGTTCGAACGGCACAGGGAAATCTACGTTACTTAAAATCATATCAGGTATTAATCAAGCCGACAGCGGCACAATTGGAAAAGCGAGATATGTAACAGTTGGTTATCTGCCGCAGGATGGAGTTATTGCTTCAGGCAAAACCCTCTACAAAGAAGTAGAGCAGGCGTTTGAAGATATAATGTTGGTTCAGGATGAAATGAACGAAGCCCACCAATTGCTGTCATCATTTGACCCGTCATCGGAAGAATATCACGATACGTTGGAAGTTTATGGTGAGCTACAGCATAAATTAGAAGATTTAGATGCTTTCCGCATGAAATCTAAAATCGAGCGGGTGCTTATGGGGCTTGGCTTCTCTGTCAGCGATTTTAATCGTCAAACAGAAGAATTCAGCGGCGGCTGGCAGATGCGCATCGCACTTGCAAAACTTTTACTTCAAGAACCGTCCGTTCTTCTTCTCGATGAGCCGACGAACCATCTCGACCTCGAATCGCTCCAATGGCTCGAAGAATATTTACGCAACTATAACGGCGCCATCATTCTCGTTTCGCACGACAGAGCGTTTCTCGATTCCCTCATAAAAAAAATTATAGCACTAAGTATGGGTAAGCTTGAAGTTTATTCAGGTAATTATTCTTTCTACGAAAACGAAAAGAGTATAAGAAAAGAACAACAAATCAATGCTTATAAAAATCAGCAGAGGCAGCTCGCCCAAACAGAGCGATTTATCGAGCGGTTTCGTTACAAGGCAACAAAAGCCCGACAGGTACAAAGCCGGGTTAAACAGCTTGAAAAGATTGAACGAATTGAAATTGAGAACGATGAAGAAGAAATTCGCTTTCACTTCCCGTCGCCGCAACAAAGCGGTAATGTGGTTATGGATTTGAAGAGCATTTGTAAAAATTACGGGGACTTAAATGTTTTTGAGAATTTGAATTATACGATAGAGCGTGGAGATAAAATAGCTATTGTAGGTGTGAACGGGTCTGGTAAATCAACCTTTGTTCGGATTCTTGCCGGAACTGAGATAATCCAAAAAGGTGAACGAAAGATCGGGCATAACGTCATCCTTTCATATTTTGGCCAGCATCAAGCAGAAGAGCTTGATCTTTCTAAAGAAGCGATTCAAATTGTTGATGATGTGGCGGTTGGGGAAATCCGAACAAAACTGAGAACGATTCTTGGTTCTTTTCTTTTTCATGGAGATGATGTTTTCAAGAAAGTCTCGGTGCTTTCAGGTGGCGAGAAAAGCCGACTTGCTCTTGCGAAAATGCTTTTACATCCAGCTAATTTCCTTATCATGGACGAGCCGACGAATCATCTCGACATGCGCTCGAAGAAAGTTTTGCAGGATGCACTTATGGAGTACGAAGGTACGTATGTCATCGTTTCTCACGATCGTGCCTTCCTGGATCCGATAATTAATAAGGTTATCGAATTCAGTCCCGGAAATGTTCGTACGTTCGTTGGCAATGTTTCCGATTATTTGGCAAAGAAAAAAGAAGAACGAGAAACCGCTACACAGCAACTTCACATCCCATCCGCCTCAGGTGGACTTTCATCCCAAATCGATTCAAAAGAAATTATTCTTTCTGATAAAGAACGAAAACGCATAGATGCAGACAAACGCCAAAAATTATTCAAGCTTCTCCTCCCTCTTCGTGAAAAGCTTGAGAAAATCGAAAACGTTATCGGGACGATGGAAAAACAAAAATCATCGATTGAAACCTTAATGGCTTCACCTGATTTCTTCAGTGACGGTGAACAAGCAAAAAGATTGACACGTGAATATAAAGAGGTACAAATATCGCTTGAGCAAGCATATCTTGAATGGGAAGAGATAAACTTAGAAATTGATAGGATAAGAGCGAAACATCAAAAATAAAAAGGTATTAGGTTTATCTTTGCCCCGACAATGAATATCGAAGTTTATTCCTGAGTGAAACTATCCTGGTATCGTTAGGTTTTCTTTCAAGATACATTTCATAATATTTTACTGCCATGTCAATATCATCAATCGCTGAGTATGCGTTCCCTAATAACATGTAGATTGCTGGCTCCGGTAATCCATAGGTGATTGCCTTGGTGGCATGATGTATTACAAGGTTATTCAACCGTCGAGAATGATAGATAATAGCAAGATTCGCATGTGCATGGGCGAATGTTGTATCTAAATTAAGCGCACCCTCAAACATATTTACTGCTGATGTAGTATCGTTACGTTTTAAAAACTCGACACCTAAGTTTAATAAAACGCCGGGATCATTACTGGCAGAAGCACTTTGTTTTAGAACCTCGAAAGCTTTTTCATGCTCGCCTAACCTTTTATAAACTTCAGCAAGATTAGCAAGAATCCGTGGGTTCGAGCTGTCTATAGTTAAATATCGTTCATACCATCTGCTGGATTGTGTATAATCATTTTTTCGCCAGTATATCTTTGCTAAACTTTCGTAATATACCTTTGGAATAGTGCCGCTGAGTTTTGGATTCGTTAACATTTCAGCTCGCCGAAGATGCCGATTCTCATCTGCGTTGATTCCTATCCAAGTAACATTCTGAATGATCAACATTACGATTATCATCAAAACAATTTGCCGTGCTTCAGGTAGGGATAAATATCCTATCACGAAAAATATAAAGAGGAATCCCTGCGGAATAAAAAATGTAGCAATTAAATCCCAATCCCTTGCCATACCAAGCGCCGGACTTATAACAAGTGTGAACGCAAAACCACAAGCAGTGCTGATGATCAAGAAGAGTGCTAAATTGTCCTTCAACCTGGGTTTGTTATTCTTTGATAGTAAGATGATTATTGAACCAATTAAAGCAAATGGCATGATTAATCCATGAGCATTTATCCAATCAAGGAAATGAAGCCATGAAAAGATAGCGTAATACCAACCAAACACAGGAAGCAGCTCGTGATGATAAACGCTCACAATCCTATCGGCGATTTGATTGATATTCAAGTCGGTGAAAAAATAAAGTACGATTCCCAAGGCAATAGTTATTGCCGCGCTTACAGCAAGCTCTCTTTTATTTCTCTCCCAGACAGAATAGAGGATCACAAAGAGGCTTGGAAAGAAAATAAAAGATCCAAGATGAAAACTGAGCATCAGAATAAAACACGATAGCGGTACGATACTATGGATTTGTTCTTTAAAAACTAACCAGCCGCTTATCATGTATGCTGTGATGCAGAGGGTAAGAATTGAATAATTTTCAACATATCCAAAAAAGAACTGAAGCTTTACCCCGACGAATAATAGACAACCAATCAAAGCTTTTTCTAATTTTGGTATTTTTTGAAAATGGAGAAAAATAAAAATTAATGCAAGGTAAATAATTCCTGAAATTAAATCAATGATTCGATACACGAAATCTACATCAACAGGTGATCCACCACCGATGATAAATTGTGTAGATCGGATAATAAAGTACATCAGTGGCTGATCACGAAAGTTGCCGGATACATCTTTAATGTTTGGGTCTTTCGGGGTAAGCTGCAAAATAATATCACCGTCACCGAGCAAGTGAAGTTTTGAAGGAAAGAAGTAAATTGTAATTGCAAACAATCCTCCAAGTAACAAGAATATTAAAAGTATAGACCGACGCGAGCACCAGTGTATGCATCGTTGAAATATTTTAAGTGCATGGTTTCTCACGCTGGGGAGTAGAAATAACAGCAGCAATCCTAAACACAATATTATGTACCAGTCGGGATAAAACGCAAAAAGATGAAATCCCCAATTGTAATGAGATGGATAGATAGTTGAAACTATCCAAGATAGTAGAATAATGATGTAAGCTGCTATTAGAAGACGTGAGGTAATATGCATAATGTATTGGTAATTTGAGACTTCTGAAAAATCATCCAAACCGTCATTCCGAAACGAGTTCGGAATGACGGGTATGGTTTTTTAATATTTCAGAAGTCTCAATTTATTATTTTCATACACTATTTCCAAAATTGATATTTAGTTTTGAAATAACGAGGTTTAGTATTATATTCATTCAAATGAAGAATTATTAATTTAAACAGCGAACGAATCGTCAATTAACTGATAAGATTTCTAATGATAATTTAACTATAATTAGGGGCACACAATATGAAATCTGTATTAACAGTAATAATTTTAATTTCATTGATGGTTTTTATCACGTCTTGTGAGTCGCCAAACATTATTGTTGATGAACCTTCACATCGTTATCCTCGACCTTCGATGAATCATATACCCGATCAAACTATATATTTGAATAATACACTTGGTCCGATATACTTTACAATCGATGATAGAAGTCTCAGATATGAACAACTAAATATTTCGGCAGTATCATCGAATATGAAATTAGTGGATAGCAATGATATTGTTTTAGGTGGCTCAAGGGGAAATCGTACAATAACTATTACACCGATAATAGGTCGGACGGGGGAAACGATAATTACCATATTCGCACGCGATAGAGTGAAAGCATATTCTATGAGCTTTAAAGTAACTGTTCTTATGCGGCGTGATAATTTAAAATATCCCACAGTTCTGCATCCGCTCCCGGAATATGAATTGCGAAAGCTTAGAGCAGAATTTGATTCTTTGAACGATACAAAAATTCAAGCTGAATTAAATCAGTATGGTTTTATCGGTGATAGAGGACTGCTTAATCGAGGGACATCTACTATTACCGATACAAACATCGTAGTATCTAAAGCAAAGAGTGCGGTTTGGAAATTTAAAAAATTTACAAATGTAATTGATACTAATCTCCTTATTGTAAACCAAGTGACACGATCAACCGATAGGTTCACAGATTGGTTCGTCCATTTGAAACAATTGAATAAAGGTCTAGTAATCGATGACACAGAAATTTTTGTTTTAATCCATCAAGAAGTAGTTCAAATTATGGGGCATACCTATAAGAATGTCTTTATACCTGTTCATGATTTGATTACAAAAGAAAGAATCATTAAAAGTTTATTGGGATATGAATTTGAATATTATTGTGAAGATAAGTATGAATTAATAATCTCATTAGATAATGTAATTTCAGATAAGGTTTCGATGGTTATTTTCCCCCAAGAAACCGATAATGCTATTGAGCTCAGGGTAGTATGGAAAATTCCGATTGGATATGGACTTTATCCGCGATGGAATTTCTACGTTGATGTACTAACCGGTGAAATAGTTTACATTCATCAGTTATTTTTATGTTGAAATAATTGATTGTATCACTTAGGTCAATGAAATCAAAGCTGCCGAAACCATCAGTGCCAAAAAAGGTACTTTATTTTATTTCAGGTACTCTCTGGAGTATTGCTGCTATCATTCTTATTGAGCGAGCATACATTTGGCTTAGCGACTATGGAATAGAACAGTTAATATTCGTTATCGGCTTGGGTGTGATTCTTGCAATAATTTTTTATTTTAGTGTTTTTAGAAAAATAGTTCAGAAAAATATCAATCGTATCAAATCGCTTCCGGATTCGGTTTGTATTTTCGCATTCACAGCTTGGAAGGGATATTTCATCATAGCTATTATGGTAATCGCCGGGATTATCTTGCGGCATTCGGCTTTCTCAAAACATTACTTAGCAGTCTTATACCTTGCGATGGGAGGAAGTCTTTTAATCGGAAGCATTTTGTTTTATACAAAATTCAAAATCTCAAAAAGGAAGTGATATTTCATGTTTAAGCAAGATTGGGTGAGAAATTTTCCCGGAGCTATTACAGTCTGTAATACTGAGGGAACGATTTTAGAAATGAACGAAGCAGCAATAAAAACATTTCGAGATGATGGTGGAGAAAAACTTATCGGTACAAATGTTCTCGATTGCCATCCAGAGCCATCACGAACAAAACTCAATGAGCTTTTATTGTCTCAAAAGACAAATGTTTATACAATCGAAAAGAACGGAATCAAGAAGTTGATATACCAATCGCCCTGGTATGAGAATGGAAAATATGCCGGGATGGCCGAGCTTTCCCTTGAGATTCCACAAGAATTACCGCATTTTATTCGTAAATAATAAGTTAGAGAAAACGATTTTGCACTACAACTCAATTTTAACTGACACTAATACTTTTGGGATAATCCTTCCATCATAGCTTAATTCTGGGCTTATATCAAAGTCGTAGAGATGTGCACCAGCGTATGCATCGACTAAATTAATGATGTAAAGAGCCCCAAGGAACCATGCAAACTTATCGCGTTCATCACGATAAAAATCCCGGAGGCGTAAATTTTGCTCGTGTGGTGCTTCTGAATATTTTCGTCGGAACTCTTTGTAACTATTATTAAGATGTATCCACTCATAAACCCAATAGCCACCTACCCCCCATATAATCGGCACTTTCCAGTAATTCTTGGTGTAAATTTGGCCCGCACCAGGCAAGGCAGCAGAAAGTCCCAGCGCAAGCATCGGCGACTTGGTCGGTTTAAATTCGTCAGTAATCTTTTTTGCGGCAGGTGATGATACTCTATCCGTTTGGTAAGTCTTACTGGTGTCAGTGTAAGTTTTTGAAGAATCGGTTTGAGAAAAGGTTAGTGAGCTCAAAAACAATTGATAAGTGATCAATCCACAGAAACACAGCTTCCACGTCCACTCACCATATAACCAATTAACCATTTAACAAATTAATTACTTGCAACGGCAATTGCTTCGATCTCGACATGAACATCGCGGGGGAGGCGTGCCACTTCAACGGTCGATCGCGCAGGTGGATCCGATTTGAAAAAATCCGCATATACCTCATTCATTCCTGCAAACTCATTCATATCTTTCATGAACACAGTTGTCTTCACGACATGTTCAAGCGTTAATCCTGATTTTTTAAGAACGGCTTCAAGATTATTCAATACCTGTCTTGTCTGAATCTTAATATCTCCCTGGACAACCTGTCCATTATGCGGGTCGAGTGGAACTTGCCCTGCTAAGAATAAGAGATCACCTTTTGCAAGAATCCCCTGATTATAAGGACCGATAGGTGCTGGTGCATCTTTAGTGAGAATAACAGTTTTTGTCATATGATTGATTCCTATGTTTCAATAGATGTAAGAAGTTCGAATAATCTGCCCAAATCGTCGTTGCTGTAAAATTCGATGATGATTTCACCTCTGCCATTTTCGTGCACATTCACTCGGACTTTGGTTGCAAATATCTGTTGAATTCGTTCAGCGATGCTATCCTCAACAGCGCCGGGGCTTTTTTGAAGAATGTTTATTTTTTTAGAGAATTTTTTTCCGATATCGCGAACCAGTTTTTCAACTTGCCGAACATTTAAATCTCTTTTTATGATCCGCTCGAATATCCGCATCTGTGTTGCCTCTTCGGGCAGTGAAATTAGTGCTCGTGCATGTCCTATTGTTAATTGGTTTTTACGCAATGCATCTTGAATCAACTTTGGCAATTTAAGAAGGCGGAGAAAATTTACTACCGTCGTTCTATCCTTACTTACCTTTGTGGCGATTTGTTCGGCATTTAATCCAACGTCGTTAATTAACCGCTGATACGAAATTGCAATCTCAATCGGATTGAGATGCTCACGCTGAAGGTTCTCGATGAGTGCAAGCTCGAGCATTTCCTCTTCATGTTTTACTTCGATGATGTAAGCCGGGATGGATTTCATTCCGATTTCTGAAGCAGCACGCATGCGTCTTTCCCCGGAGATTAAATCGTACATTCCATCCTTTGCCTGTCGAACAGTAACCGGTTGAATAATTCCTTTTTGTTTGATCGATTCTTTCAATTCATCAAGCGCTTG
>JASEHD010000159.1 GCA_030019075.1 Bacteroidota bacterium | reverse complement strand
AAGAATGCTTTGTTTGCATGAGCATTGCCGTTTACGGCAATGTGGTGACGAAGTAAGATAAAAATGACCTTTGCGTAACATCAGTTATTAATTAGAATCATCGTACATCATTCACAATCACAAATGTAGTTTTACCAGATTTCACCCGTACGGTATCCGTCTGTATAGTCATCGAATTTCTCACATCAGCGATACGTAACTGATATATTCCGGGTTGAACATTAAGCCGTGCAAGTTGGATCTCTGCTGGTAGAGTACGCCAAGTTCGCAGGTCCGCTTGTTCCGTTGCTCCTATAGCTGCATCTATTGCTAAGCTGCCTAAAATATTTGTAAGTGTATTATCGCTGCCTTTCTTCATCTCTTTCTTCATTTTTTCAGCAGCAAAAAACTTTAATAAAGCCCGACCTCCACTTTTTAAATAAATTAATGTCAGACGGTCATCAAGTGCTTTCTCAGCAATTGCAGTAATATTCTCAGCAAGTTGCGTATATGAGAACAGCGTATCATTCTTGGAGATTAAATTTACAAGATAACTATCAATTCTGTTGCCTCTCGGAACAAATTTTGGTAATGCAATCTGAAATGTATGTATCGTCCCAGAGGAATCTGGAACCCTTACAGTTGGTCGGACTTCTGACTTGATTGGACCTTTTCCCGAATAAAGAATAAGAATCACGCTTCCATCAGGTTTAGCTCCAGGAATGAATGGTCCTCCTCCCAGCAAACGATACTGTTCAGCTTCTTCTGAAAATTGAAGCATTGTGGCGGTACGAACTAAATCATCGAGCAGAAAAGAGGGTGCTTTGGTTCTATACTCAGTTGTATATAACTGGTATGTTTCGTATGCTTTCCGATAACTGATGAATGCATTGTTTATTTCTCCCCCCGATTCATATAATGCTCCAGCTACGTACCGAATAAAGGCATCTTCTTTATATCTATTTTTGCCCTCATATTTCCGAGAATACTCACGCAACTTTAGGTCGACCTTTCGTGCTTCAACAAGCGCATCGTCGATCATCTCTTTTTCAGCATAGTTTAATGCGAGGAAAACATTCACGAGTACCTTTTCAAAATCTTCTCCTTCATAAGGCAGAATATTATCATTAAGAGCTAATGATAATATCTCTTTAGAAATACTTTTTGTGAATAGGTCTTCGATTTCTCTCTCAGCAAAAAATAAATATTTCGTGCTTGAATCGTATTCACCCGCATAATGGTGTAATAATCCCATATCGAGGTTGTAGAGAACAGAACTTTTCTCACCATACCATGATTTATTCTCGCGGAGCTGGCTAATCGCTGTCAGATATTTACGTTCTGCTACATCCTTCTCGACACCGAGGTAAAATTCACCAGACCCTGCACATGAAAGTAAAAAAAATAAAAGCGCTGCGTTAACACACCACAGCGCTTTCCAATATAATTTGGAAGAGATCATGAGTATCTCGAAGTTCGATAAAGTTTAGAACTTTGTTCCGCTCTGCGAAACCACCTTCTTTATTTTCTTATCACCGATCCAAACCTTCTTGTTCGTCTCGATGTTGACAAGTTCGAGATTGACCTGATAATATTTCACCTTTTCGCCTCCAGCTTGATCGATGATTGTGGTGATATCGCCACGAAGCATAAAATCAGCACCAGTTTCCTGACGAAACCTCTTGATAGTTTCATCGGAAGCATTCTCCTGCTGATCAGAGCGTTCTTCCCTTACCTCTTCACGTTCTTCTTTGTTAGCAACAAATTCCACACGCGAAGAATTGATAAGCTCACGCTCTAAATCTTTTATGAATGTAACTGTTTGAATATGTTCACTCGTCCGATTCTTCACCGTTCCGACGATTACGGTTGGATTTCGCTGTTTCTCTCCTTTATATTCACCGAGCCAAGCTTTTGAGAGGACATCCTTTATCATCTCTTCCGCAACAAGGCGTGAATCGGTATCATTCCATTCACCGCTGAGATCAATTGTTGTTCCCGGATCTACACGCGTAACGGTCTTTTGTGAAGTACAACCATTCAATGCAATGATTAGTAGCCCAAGAATAAAAAATATATAATACGGTCGCATAATATCTCCTTTTATTTATTTATGTGAAATAAGATAACAAAAAAGTTCTTTGTTGTCAATTAAATATCTAAAAAGACTCTGACTATCACCCCATTTTCATTTTCTTCGATACTAAGCTGATGATACGTAATCGCTTTCACATCAAGTTTGGTTGCATGTTTCATTACTGAAATCTTCTCACCTCGCACAGTTGCACGCAATGCAGTTGGGCTGAGGTCATGTATCTCAAATTCTTTTCCGATGAATCCTTGCCCATCATATAGATACAATATTTCAGATAGCCATTTGACAAGAAGCTGTCCCGAATCAACTGCAGAAATTGTTAAATCTTTTTCTTCCTGCAAATCAACGGTTGTTAGGTCAATGATAATCGACATTAATCCTCGTGCCGCATTTCGAAAAGCTTCACGTAACGAAAAACCGCGTGCTTCTACGCCAAGGTCTGCCGGGTGTTCGAGTATAGTAAAATTATCGGTCATGAGAATACTATGTCATAAACTTGGACCAATAGAAAAATACAATAGTAGAGGTCCCACGGCAGCGGATGACTTTGGCAATCCCCGTTGAAAATAAAAACTTTTACCAGCCGCAATCGAAGCTGGTCCGATCGGTGTATCTATTGCAATTTCAGCGCCTATCCCGTGATGGAATTTACTGAATTTTATTTCTTCAGGAATTAGCGAAATCATACCCAGATCATAGCGCACTTTAAAATAAGTTTCGAAAATAAGCTTGAATGGAAATCTGAACCTATACTCTGTATTTACGATGAACAACTGTCTGCCTCGGCTGTCATCCTCGCGTAAACCCATGAACGAGCGAAGACCGCCAAGGTGAAACTGTTCAGCAATTGGCAGCGTTTGATCTGCAAAACCAAATGTCAGCTTATGGCGGAATGTATGATATGGTTGAATCGTTAGATAATTTTCATAGATGGCATTTATTTTGCCAAAACCGCGTTCACTTCCTAACTGTTTCGTTGCTGATTCGAAGGAGAGCAATAAAAAGATTCCTTTTGTTGGGAAGGAATATTTATCTTCTGTGTCGATTATGGTTTGCAACTTCAAACTGACAAAACGATACTGTTCTGGATCATATCCACTCCCGGAAAGTGATTGGATGCGATGCTTTTCCCAGCGTAATTCTCCGGTAACATCTCCTAAGCGTGCGAAGTGGCTACCGAAGGAAAATAATCCACCATATTTGATTTCCCTATACTTTCCGGCTTCAATCCTTTCCCACCGTTCAACTACCGATGGTGGATCATTTTGATAAGTGAATATATCGCGCGATTTGTAATAACCTTTCGCTTTGAATGTAAAATATGAGTGGAAAATTCGGTTGACGGAATATTCTGTCCGAGCGAAACGATCACGATAACCATATCTCATAATCAATCCCAAATCCTCCCAAGCACCTCGGAAATTTGCATCTCTTATATCTACCGTGCTGACGATTCCATGCTCATTATCCGAATGAAAACCAACACGAATTAACTCCGAGCTTTTTTCCTTTACCTTGATGACGATAATCGGTTGGTTATTTTCATAACGAACATCAAGCAGAACATATTCAAATAATCCGGTACTTCTGATATTCACAATTCCACGAACGACTTCATCAATATTGAACACATCACCAACATTCAACGGAAATTCTCGTCGAATTATATAACTTTTAGTCTGTTCATTCCCTTCATAGCGAATTTCGAAAATCTTCCCTTCATTGATCTTGAATTTCAATAATCCTTGTTCAGGTATGACGTAAAGCGACTCGATACGTGCAAGTGAATAACCCTCTTTTCGATATAGCGATAGTATACTTTCAAGAACGTTGCTAATTTCGCTATTTGTTTGATAACGACTTTTTTCCCTTTCAATGACCTCATTAATCGAACTATCAGGGATAATCTCATTTCCAATAAAATGAACTTGATCTATTGGCATTTTAATTTTTGCATGATAAATAACCCTTGCCGGGCAAACAGAATCGATCACCTCTGTGAATACATCATCATATTTCCCTGTTGCCTTGATGTCATTTAAATGTTTTTCTATCCGACTGATGGAAAGACTTCCCTTTTCACAATCTCGGAATATGGAAGAACGAATTTCATCACTGAGAGGATCATCTTCAAATTCTGGAATGGCCCCATAGAAAATTGTATCAGCAAAATTAGAATAAATATTTTCCTTTTCTTTGATCGCACGAAAAATACTTAGTATTGCTTCTTCTGCGGCTTGCTCCCCTTCGTGAATAAGTGTATCAAGCCCTGAAAAATCTGACACAAGACGTTCCCTTCCACCCGGTGTGATAACTACATCTGCAAGCTTCAATTGCTGCGTGTTCGACTCCTGCATCATGATAGTCATGATCTGATCTGCAATTTCCCATGGTGCTTTCATCTGGTCCAGATTGCGCATCGAACTTGTAGAGTTTACCACAATCACTACATCACAGCCAAGCGATTTTGCGACATCTGCAGGAATGTTCGATACTAATCCGCCGTCAACCATAACCATCGAATCCTTTTCGAGCGGTGAATATAGCAATGGTACGGTAATGCTTGCACGCATGGCTTCTGCCAGAGACCCTTCGTCGAGTACTATACGTTTTCCCGAAATCAAATCTGTGGCGGTCGCACGAAATGGAATCTTCAGATCATCAAAGCTCGGATTAGGGTGATATAGGGCTTGCAAAGTGAGATATGAAAAATAATTTGAAATCCGCTGCCCGCCTGAGATTGATGACGGTATTATAGGTTCTAATCCATCAAATCGAATCGAGAAATACCCTTCTTGCTGAAGCTGTTTTTGATCTACAAAAAGGTCGGTTCGTTTCGTCTCCTCTTGAAACGAAAGTAAATCGATCCAATTTGTATTAATTGCAATACTTTCAATTTCTGTTGTTGAATAACCTGAGGCGTATAAACCACCAACTACACTTCCAAGGCTATTACCGACAATTAAATCAATTGGGATTTTATGTCGTTCAAGAACTCTCAATACACCTATCTGCGCCAGCCCGCGAGCGCCACCTCCGCTTAGAACAATTGCTATCTTCGGACGCTCGCTCGATATTTTTGGTCGAACCGTAGAAAGAGAATATTCACTTTGGGCGAGAAACGGACGTATTATCAATTTAGATTGAGATAAACTCATATCACAAAAAAAGAATACGATAAACGTAATCCAATAAATTGAAAGTTTTCGATACCTCAAAATTTTATCCATAGTAAATTCATTGAAAAGTAGGCATTTCCCAGAGGAAAAACAAACGAAAAAATATTGGGATATCCGTCCTTGCATTTTGCAATCCCGCTTATCATAATTGGGAATAAAAAATGTTAAATACAATACAAACGGAGCAGAGAATGTACGTGGCACAGCGTTTGCAGTCTTGATAAGAAAATGGGGAATTTGATATGAGATTCAATTTTTA
>JASEHD010000158.1 GCA_030019075.1 Bacteroidota bacterium | reverse complement strand
GGAATAATGTTTACAGATTATTCTGGTATCAGTATAATAGTATCCTTCGTATTTTTAGTTCTTTACAAAGGTTTTAAACGATTAAAATTTTTATTTATTTTTACTTTATTCAGTTTGGGGAATATCGCAACACAAACCCGTAATAGTGCAATTACTGTGATAATCAGTCTTTTTCTAATAGGAATATTTTTAATGCTTAAAGCTCACGATTTTAAGTTATCTCGGAAAAAAGTAGTATTATCATGGATCGGGGTTTTAATTATTATCGCGCTTTCGTTTTTAAGTATTCAACAAATAAATCCAGAAATTATAAAACGTACAGGTGAGCTTGAAGGTGATAAAGTCCAGTTCATCAATGAAGCGGGTTATCCCACAGGGTCAATTGCAAGTCGGTTTCTCATCTGGCACACAGCTGCCCAAGCGTTTGTTGCACACCCTTTTATCGGAATTGGCATTTATTCGTTTCCATTTTCTTCTCAGGATTATAGTAAAATTCCCAAGGTATTATATGATCAATTTGTAAAAGGTAGAACTCCCCATGTTGGTTATTTCGCTTTGTTGGTTGAGACAGGTGTAATTGGATTATTGGGGTTCTTATTCTTTATTATATCTTCTCTTAAGTATTCATTTCGTATTTTGCCATATCTAAAAGATAAAGATGAGAAAACGCTCGGTATTGGACTGATTTCTATAATAATATATATTTCCATTTCAATGTTTGTTACTGATGCATGGCTCTGGGGCCATGGTATTATTTTGTTTGCATTCGCACTTGGTTTGCTGGTTGCGTTAGGACGCCGAGTAACCGACATTGACAATACCAGACTTATTAGCTCGATAAAGGATCAATAATTAATAACATAATAGACTGAGACATTATTGATCACAAAAAAGAAAAAATTACTAACTGGGGCGATTACAGGAGTCATTCAGGTTGTTGTTAATTCTTCTCTTGTCGTGTTGACGATCCCAATAGCGATTCGGCAACTTGGAATTGAATTATATGGCGTTTTTACACTGCTGTCAATAGTAGGATATTTTTGTGTCGTTGCCAACATGGGTTTGAATCCTTCGCTTATTAAGTACATATCGGAACAGGGAAAAACTCGCGAATCGGATAATGATATTATCGTGGCTTTTATTCTTATGCTGTCTCTCCTAATGTTATTCGTGTTGACAGCTTTTATATTCAGCCGTTTTCTACTTCAATGGGTACTTCAAGTACCAATAGGTTTTCTCGATCAAACAACGATTACATGCTTTCGGTATCTTGTTATTTCCAATGTCTTTATTTTGTTGGGTCAAATCTCTACAGCAATTCTTGATTCGTTGAGTCTTGTGCACTGGTCAAACGGTTTTCAAATCCTTTATAGTATTTCTAATCGTGGAATTGTGCTGTTGATCTTAATGCTTTCCCCCAGATTAGATTTAATTGGTGCAGGAATTCTCATAACCACAACTGTTTGGTGGTCATTATTGACTTATGTTGCAATAAAGAAATGGGGTCCAATGTCTTTCGCTGGTCTTCGAATGAATCTTAAAAGGATCACGATGAAGCACGTCGGGTATGGAGGGAAAATCTATATTAGTAGTATATTAGGAATGATATTTGAACCGTTGAATAAGCTGCTAATTGCCAGATTCGTCAATCTGGATTCTGTAGTCTTTTTTGATATTGGTATTAAAGTTAAAAGTTTATTCCTAAGTATTTTAGAACGTCTCCTCTATCCAGTTTTACCGTTATTAGCTTCTTTGAAAGATGAGGCGTACGTGAAAGAAATTATTGAAGACTTAGAACGTTTACTTTTTCCAATGATTGTTTTATGTATAGTCACAATAGCATTCGTTGCTAAACCGGTGACTACAATTTGGATAGGAAAGGATATACAACCCATCACAGAGTCTATCATTTTTATTACAGTAGCTTATTTGGTAGCGTTGATTTTTCTCCCTCTATATCAATTTTTTATTATCAAGGGGCATCCTGGTAAGACTATAAAACTGCAAGCATCGAATGTTCTTATCAATTTTATAGCTTTTGCGATATTAGTACCCAATTTTGGTTTCAGGGGTGCTCTTTTAGCAGTTGTACTTGCGCTACTCAATTCTTTTTTTCTTAGCTGGATTTATCAAATCCGAATTTTAGGCAAGTTTGAGTTCATATCACAAAAAAATATCATATCAATTTTAATGATGGTGATCGTTCTCGTTCTGATTGATATTATTTTTGTATACTTGCATTTAGGTTTGTGGTCAACTATTATACTCACTAGTACATTCAATCTTTTTTTATCTGCAATACTGATACGGTATTTTGATTTTATTCAAAAAAAAGATGTACATCGCTTGTTAGATAGTTCAAGTTTGTTCGCAGGGTTGACTTTACGAATATTTGTTAGAAAATCATAATCGGATAAAAATATGAGAAAACTTGTTTATATCAACCATGTTTTGAATAAGTTTGGTGTGGAAGTATATAGGTTGAATACTGTTGAGCGCATGACAAGGAAGAACAGTTCTAAATGGTTGCAGCATCTAAATATCAATATGGTCCTTGATATTGGTGCAAATGAGGGCTTGTTCACGGAAATGATTCATAGTATTATTCCCACAGCATCGATTATCGCTTTTGAGCCGCTCCCTGAGTGTTCAAAGAAACTTCATGAGCTACAACAAAGTATCCCATCCTTATCTGTCATTCCTTATGCTCTTGGTGATGAGGAAAGGGAAAGAACCATATATCGTAATGCATTTTTACCAAGCTCTTCCCTCCTAAAAACGGAAAAGTTACACCAGATAGCATTTCCTTATACCAAGCATACTCGAGAAGAATTAATCAAGATATCAACATTAGATATTTTACTTAAGGGCAATATTTTAAAAAGGAGAATTTTAGCAAAAATAGATGTACAGGGATACGAACTTCATGTTCTCAAGGGTGCGGTTCAAACACTTCCACTGATTGATATCATAATTGTTGAGACAAGTTATTTCTCATTATATCAGGATCAGAGCACATTTGCTGAAGTTTACGATTTTTTAACCAAGAAAGGATTTCTTTTTATCGGGAATTTTGATCAGATGTACAATCCTCAAAATGGTATAGTTCTCCAGGGTGATGCCATATTTGTTAATGAACCCTCATTGAAGATTTTAGAAGAATCATGAGCTGGGAATCACCAATAATTTCAGCTATTGTTTCGACTTATAATTCAGAGCAGTTCCTACGGGGGAGATTAGATGATCTTCTGAATCAATCTATAGGGAACAAGGCAGAAATTATTATCGTTAATAGCGGCTCGCAACAAAATGAAGATGTAATAATCCAAGAATATATTTCACGTTATCAGCATATTAAATCTATTAAAACACCATTTCGTGAATCGATCTATCAAGCATGGAACCGGGGTATTAAGCTTGCAACAGGGAAATATATAACAAATGCGAATACAGATGATCGCCTTCATCCTAAAGCACTCGAAATATTATCATCAATTTTGGACTCCAATCCTCACATTGGTTTAGTTTATGCAGATCAGAAAATATCTACGGAACCAAGTGTGGCATACAATGATAAAAAATCTTCGAGAACGATGAGAAGACCACAGTATAGCCGGCTTCGACTGTTAGCAGGTTATATAGTTGGTCCACAAGCTGTGTGGAGATCATCACTTCATTTTAAAGATCAAATATGGTTTGATGAGAGTTATGAAGTAGCCGGTGATTATGATTTTGTATGCCGGGTTGCAGAAAAATATCCAATACTTCATACCTCACAGATACTAGGATCATATTATTTAGCGAGGGATAAATCTAATAAAGAGTATCAAGATATAGACAAGACCGCGACTGAGACTGCAAAGATCCAAATTCGATATGGGAAACGATACATAGATGTCTTGAATGCGGATCAAAGGAAAAAACTTAAATCAAAATTATTGTTTTATCTGCGAATCCCATCAATTATTCATATTGTTATTTTTAGATTATCCCAAAATCTTTCCCCAAGACACTACATATTACCGCGTGCATTTGTTAATTGGATGAGTGCATTAATATTGATGAAAGAAGGTGATATAGAAACCTCGATTAAATTATGTAAATCGTGTATTAATTATCCTCGCGCTGTTACTGCCCGGTTGCTTCTTCAAGAATTACTAAAATTCGAGGAATAGACTTCAATGATAAAAGATAGAATCGGTGTGGGTGTTATTACGTTTAATCGGTTACCACTATTTAACAAATGCATTGATAGCATTCCAACTGTTGAACGTTTAGTTGTAGTTAATGATGGCGAGCCTTATCCAGAAAGTTCATACCCTGATAAGATTACTAAGCTTATTCAACATCGTAGGAATAAAGGAGTTGGAATTTCAAAAAACGATGCCTTCCGATACCTAATGGATGAAGGATGTGAACACATTTTTCTCTGTGAGGATGACATTCGGATCAAAAATATCAATGTTTTTCATAATTACATTCGTACTGCTCAGCAAGCATCGATGCCCCATTTAAATTATGGTCTACATGGACCGGCTAATAAGACTGTGGATGGAAAGCCAAATCCGAGAAAAGTGATTCAGATAACTGCGGAGGATCGAATAGTGTTTTACCAATATCCGGTCGGTGCCTTTTCATATTATCATAGATCAATTATCGATAAAGTAGGATTGATAGATGAATTTTATAGGAATGTTCACGAGCATGTTGATCATACGCTAAAAATTATTAAAGCAGGGTACCACCCTCCCTTTGGTTGGTTTGCAGATATAGATCACAGCGACGATTTCATTGAGGACCTTGATCCGAACTTGAATTACAGTAAACATCGCAAGCCGCATTGGTATTTTTTATTGAGATATTATATATTCTATGCATATTATAATATTAAAAACGGAATTTGCCGAGAAGCAACTGAAGAAGAGTTCAATGATGTCATGAGATTAATCCTCGCCCGTAGAATTTCGGGAAAGGAATAATTTTAATTATTTTACGTGAGACACTTAACTCCGAATGATTTGCGCCAATGATAATATGAAACGACCAAAGGTGGATCTCCCCAGAGTGACAGCTGTTATTCTGAACTATAATGGTTATGAAGACACAGCCAAGTGTGTTCGATCACTTCAGAAATCGACCTACCCTAATCTAAGTTTGGTGTTGGTGGATAATGGCTCACCAGATGGAAGTGGCATACGACTTAAAGGGGAATTTTCAAACCTGCCCGTAATTCTTATCAAGGAGAATACTGGATACGCTGCAGGTAACAATATGGGAATACGCTTTGCCTTGGAAAAGGGTACGGACTATGTTCTAATTATTAACAACGATGTAATTGTCGATCCAGCATTCCTTGAACCTATGGTAAATATCGCTGAGACGCATTCTAATGTCGGTATTGTTACTTGTAAGGTGTTTTATCAGTCTACGCCACAGGAAATATTCTCTGCTGCCGGGAAAATGAATTGGTGGCTTTGTACCGGGGTGAACAAAGGTAACATTCTTAGATTTTTTCCATCCCATTCGACAGAAACAAATTCTCCATCGGGTATAAATGGAGACGGATA
>JASEHD010000157.1 GCA_030019075.1 Bacteroidota bacterium | reverse complement strand
ATTATTACCGAGTGAGGCGGGGGACATTGAACAAGTAGAAAAAGAAATTGATAATGTTTTGTTAAGAAAAAAAGAAGAAGAATTAATGGCGACGATAAACGAAAAAATAATTCCCGTTGATATAGAAGAAGAAATGAAAGGCTCGTACATAGATTACGCAATGAGCGTAATTGTTGCGCGGGCATTACCCGATGTGCGCGATGGATTGAAACCCGTCCATCGTCGTGTGCTGTTTGGCATGCACGATCTTGGTATGGCGAGCAACCGACCGTACAAAAAAAGCGCCCGTGTTGTTGGGGAAGTTTTAGGTAAATACCACCCACATGGAGATACAGCCGTGTATGATACAATGGTTCGCATGGCTCAAGATTTTTCACTACGTTATCCTTTAGTAGACGGACAAGGAAATTTTGGCTCGATAGATGGCGATTCACCAGCAGCAATGCGGTATACAGAGGTGCGTCTCTCAAAAATTGCTGAAGAAATGCTGCGTGATCTTGATAAAAATACAGTTAACTTCACACCAAATTTTGATGACACACTGAAAGAGCCCACAGTTCTTCCAGCTCTTCTTCCAAACTTACTTGTAAATGGTACGTCGGGAATTGCGGTGGGCATGACGACCAACATACCACCACACAATCTTAACGAAATTATAGATGGTTGTATCACAATAATAGATAATCCATCTTTACCAGATGAAAAACTTTTTAAAATAATTAAAGCACCGGATTTTCCAACGGGTGGTATTATCTATGGATACGAGGGTGTAAAAGAAGCATATAAAACCGGTCGAGGTAAAATTCTAGTCAGGGCGAAAGCAACGATTGAAACAGGAAGAGCCGATCGGCAAGCAATCGTAGTTACCGAAGTACCATATCAGGTTAATAAAGCATCGCTTATTGAAAAGATTGCCGATCTTGTTAGAGATAAAAAAATCGAAGACATATCCGACATCAGAGATGAATCGGACCGGGATGGTTTACGAGTTGTGATTGAATTAAAACGAGATGCAAATGCAGCAGTTGTGCTGAACAATCTTTACAAACACACTCAGATGCAAACAACGTTTGGCGTAATCATGCTGGCGCTTGTTGAAGGCAAGCCGGAGATATTGACACTACGAAAGATGATCGATCATTTTATCGCACATCGGAACATAATTATTGTACGTCGGACAAAATATGAACTTGATGAAGCGGAAAAGAGAGCACATATACTTGAGGGCTACATTATTGCCCTTGATAATATTGACGAAATCATCAAGCTTATCAAGAAGTCGAAAGATGTGCCAACAGCCCAGGAAGGCTTAATGAAAAGATTCAAGCTTTCTGAAGTTCAAGCTAAAGCAATTCTCGATATGCGGTTACAACGGTTAACCGGTTTGGAACGAAAGAAAGTTGAAGAGGAATACAAAGAAACAATCAAACTGATTGAAAAATTGAGATCGATCCTTGCAAACCAAAAACTTCAAATGCAAATTATAAAGGAAGAACTGCAGGAAATCAAGAAAAAATATGGAGATGATAGGCGAACAGAAATAGTTTTTAAAGCCGAAGAATTTAGTATTGAAGATATGATTGCCGAAGAGGACGTTGTGATTACCATTAGCCACAGCGGATTTATAAAACGTTTTCCTGTTTCCGGTTATCGAAGGCAGGCACGCGGCGGCAGAGGCGTAACAGGCGCTACCACAAAAGAGGATGATTTCATAGAACATATGTTCATCGCATCTACGCACGATTATATAATGTTCTTTACAAACAAAGGGAGATGTTATTGGTTAAGAGTACACGAAATTCCCGAAGCCAGTAGGATGGCGCGAGGGAAATCAATCGTCAATTTAATTGAAAAGCAATCCGATGAAAATATAGCCGCATACGTTCCGGTAAAAGAATTCGACGATAATCATTATGTTGCCATGATAACCGAGAAAGGTCTGATTAAGAAAACATCACTTTCTGAGTACGGAAATATCCGGCGTAACGGCATCGCAGCGATTACACTGCAAAAAGGGGATTCGGTTAAAGACGTGAAGCTAACAGATGGTACACAAGATATCGTTATTGGTACTTACAATGGTATGGCGATAAGATTTCATGAACGTGAAGCAAGACCCGTTGGTCGTAACTCGATGGGTGTCCGGGCGGTTAATCTTAAAAAGACCGATAGGGTTGTTAATGCGGCAGCGATAAAAAGGCGTAAGACATCTATTCTTGTTGTTGCCGAAAAGGGATTTGGAAAGCGAAGCGAGCTTGAAGAATACCGTGTAAGCCATAGGGGAGGAAAAGGAGTAATCACCCTCCGTGTTACAGATAAAACAGGAAGTATGGTTGCCCTGAAGGAGGTACTTGATAACGATGACATCGTAGTGGTAACGGTTCAAGGCGTGATTATCCGTCAGCCCGCAGAAACAATTAGAATTGCAGGCAGGAACACGCAGGGTGTTCGGCTCATTCGTCTCGATGAAGATGATAAAATTGCAGATACGGCTGTTGTGCCGGCAGAAGAGGATAAAATAGAAGCGACGAATGATGTTAAATCATCCGAGACGGAAAAGAATTCAGGTAACAGTAAAACCTCAAAAAGAAAATAAGAATATTACTATTGTTTTATATTGAATCGGTTGGCAGATAAAACTTAAACGTGCTTCCTTTGCCAACCTCTGATTCAACCGTCATCCTTCCCTGATGTGCATCAATAATACTTTTACAAATCGCCAATCCTAACCCTGTAGTTTTCTTCTCGGAAGATTTACCAATTAGGAATTCCTTGTACTTGTCGAACACAAATGGAATTTCGGCTCTTGGTATCCCGGCCCCCGAGTCGGTAACAGCAACTTCGACATATTCACGGGTTGTTTGATCCACCGTGAGATTTACCGAAGATACATTCAGATTAATTTTTCCACCCACCGAAGTATATTTAATTGCATTATCAAGAATATTGTTTATCACCTGCTCAATTTTCCCCGGATCCAACGGAATTGTTGGGACGTTGTTATCAACCTTAATTGTAATCTCGATATTTTTTGATATTAACTGAGGGTAAAAGCGGGAACATACTACAGGCACGAGCTCATCAAAGTTTGTTGGAATTTTTTCAATATCAACACGACCCGATTCGAATAAGCTGAGATCAATCATATCGTTCAATAAAGAATCCATATTTTTTATCGTGTCGTTAATGCTTTGGAAAATTTTTATTTGCTGATCTGAAGACATATTAAATGAAGATCCTTCGAGATAATCAATTGCTGATTTGAGCGTTCGCAGTGGTGCGAGAAGGTCGTGTAAAAGTTTTGATGTGAAATTTGCCTGTATATCCTTAATGTGTTTATCCGCCATATGTATCCGAAGGACAGAATTTATCCTGATCATAAGGTCTTCAATATTCAGAGGTTTTGGGAGAAATTCCCGCGCACCTAATTTGACTGCTTCAACCGCAAGTTGAACATCCTGATGCCCCGTGATCATTATACAATCCGTTGAGGGGGATTCACTTCGGATAATTTTCAAAGCTTCTATGCCATCCAGCTTTGGCATTCGGATGTCGAGTAGCGCTAAGTCGTATGTATGCTCGCGTACCGCTGCAACCGCCTCCTCGCCATCACAAGCTTGCGTAACTTCAAACCCCTCGTTTTCTAATGCCTGAGCCAGAAGTGTTCGGAAATTTTGTTCATCATCTACAACAAGTAATCGTGGTACTGTTTTCATATAAACTACCTTTTTGCCATTTATGATATAGAAAATCTTGAACAAAGTCAATTCTTCTGTGATTCATTGCAATTGTAAGCCATTCTTAGTAAATTTCAATTAACGAAAACTTTATAATTTTAATAGAAAAGCCAAAAAATGAAACTAACTGAAAAATTTATCAGAACATTACCAAAAACAGTGCTCCACGATCACCTTGACGGAGGTTTGCGACCCAAAACTATTGTAGAGTTGGCGAAAAATCTTAAGTATAAAAAGTTGCCGACCACCGATCCGGGGGAATTGAAAGAATGGTTCCATCGCGGTGCCCAGCGTGGAAGTTTACCACTGTACCTCGAAGGTTTCGCACATACCACCGGCGTTATGCAAACGGATGAAGCGCTTGAGCGTACCGCTTATGAGATGATCGAGGATTTGTACCACGATGGTGTAGTGTACGTTGAAACTCGTTTTTCACCCGTATTTCACACGAGCAAAGGATTGCATTGGGACGAAGTTGTTACGGCAGTTCTTCGTGGGTTGGAAAATGGGAAAAAAGATTTCGGCGTAGAGTACGGATTGATAATATCTGCAATGCGTGATAGGAAAATTTCTCAGGAATTGGCTGAGCTTGCCGTCGATTTTCGTGAGCGTGGTGTTGTTGGATTTGATTTAGCGGGTGAAGAAGGCGGTTTCCCGCCGAAGAAACATGTTGATGCCTTCCATTACATCCAGCGTGAAAATTTCAACATTACAGTCCATGCCGGCGAAGGTTTCGGTAAAGAATCTATCTGGCAGGCGATTCAATGGTGCGGCGCTCACCGTATCGGTCATGCAACACGATTGATAGAAGACATGAAAATCTCTGACGACGACCCTCGCGAGGTTTCAAGCATGGGCTATCTTGCTCAATACGTCCTCGATAAGCGCATACCATTAGAAAACTGCCTAACCAGCAACGTTCACACGGGCGCCGTTAAAAAAATAGAGGAGCATCCCTTTGGTATTTATCATCGGTATAAGTTTCGCGTAACGTTAAACACCGATAACCGTCTGATGAGTGATACAACTATGACGAAAGAATACAAAGTTGCACACGATGTATTTAAACTTTCTTTACACGATTTAGAGAAAATTTCTATCAACGCAATGAAGAGCGCCTTCATTCCGTATAAGAACAGGATCGAATTGATCTATAATGTGATCAAACCAGGTTTCAAAAAGGCGAGGGAAAAACTTGCAGCGAAAAAAACGTGAAGATTTATTGTGTATTTAAGTATGTGAGTCCGATTAAAAACCTTCAAGGTATTTAAAACCTTGAAGGTTTTTTTATTTTACTTGTCGTTTCGCTACCCGCTCACCACGACGTCACGCTCGTTCAAAGTTAAAACCCAATAATGAGCGGTAGTGGGACAATTCTCCGCCTACTTCCTACAGACTTCGGTGGGCGAGTACTTCCCGCCTACGTCTTCAACTTCGGCGGACAGGTAGTCCGATTTCCCGCTAATCAGAGTTCATTCATAGTAGCGGGACTACCTCGCTTGCCCCTTCGGGGCTTCGTTCGGCAGCAACAAGATTTTCGGAGTGAGTCCCGAAGGGACGAACGAAGATCCCGCTCCTGACTTGATTAAACTGAGAAGGAGCGGGACAATTCTACTTTAGTCCGATTCAAACGAAAAAGAGAGAGAGGGGCAAGTCATTGGCAAGCGAATTTCAATTCTACTTTAGTCCGATTCAAACTTGACGACCATTCAAACGAATTGTACGAGAAGACCAATTTCAATTCTACTTTAGTCCGATTCAAACGTGAGTTAGCTGATATATAATACAAGTAAAGAGAGCAATTTCAATTCTACTTTAGTCCGATTCAAACCAAGACATTTGTTCATCTATCCAAGTCTGATATACTATTTCAATTCTACTTTAGTCCGATTCAAAC
>JASEHD010000156.1 GCA_030019075.1 Bacteroidota bacterium | reverse complement strand
CGGGCCCCCGTCAATTCCTTTGAGTTTCAACCTTGCGATCGTACTCCCCAGGTGGGATGTTTAACGCGTTAGCTCAGGCACCGACCCCGTTCCGCACTTGCAAGCAAGTGCGGAACGGGACCGACACCGAACATCCATCGTTTAAGGCGTGGACTACCAGGGTATCTAATCCTGTTTGCTCCCCACGCTTTCGTCCCTGAGCGTCAGTATCGAGCCAGATGATCGCCTTCGCAACCGGTGTTCTTCATGATCTCTACGCATTTCACCGCTACACCATGAATTCCATCATCCTCTCTCGAACTCAAGATAAACAGTATCGGAGGCAGTTCTGTAGTTGAGCTACAGGATTTCACCACCGACTTGCTTACCCGCCTGCGGACCCTTTACACCCAGTAATTCCGGACAACGCTTGCACCCTACGTATTACCGCGGCTGCTGGCACGTAGTTGGCCGGTGCTTATTCGCAGGGTACCGTCAATCCCGTAAAACGGGACATTCTTCCCCTGCAAAAGAGGTTTACATCCTAACGGATTTCATCCCTCACGCGGCGTCGCTGCTTCAGGCTTTCGCCCATTGAGCAATATTCCTCACTGCTGCCTTCCGTAGAAGTCTGGACCGTGTCCCAGTTCCAGTGTGGCTGATCGTCCTCTCAGACCAGCTACCGATCGTCGCCTTGGTGGGCTTTTATCCCGCCAACTAGCTAATCGGACGCAGGCCCATCTTGCGACATCCTTTTGGGACTTTTCATCACGATGCGATGTCGCATCGGGACAATATCGGGTATTATCCTCGGTTTCCCGAAGTTATCCCCGTTCACAAGGTAGGTTACCTACGTGTTACTCACCCGTTCGCCGGTTTACTAGGGATATTGCTACCCCGTTCTCCCTGACTTGCATGTGTTAGGCACGCCGCCAGCGTTCGTCCTGAGCCAGGATCAAACTCTCCGTTGTAATTTTGTTTAAAATTTCAACTTCGAGCATGATCTGGTCCCCGCCAATGGCGGGGGGTTGAAGTTCTCTAAAGCTGACTTAGAGCTATGCACTATATTTTCAAAGAACACTTGAGAAAAAAATCCCGATCCCGCAGAATTTGGGGGATCGGAATACCACTTAATGTGGGGTTAATAATATACTAAATTTTTATTGAGATGTCAAATTTTTGATCGGTTTTTTAAAAAAATATTTATTTTCCCAAAATGGAAATAATTTCGCAATTTACTTAAAAATCTATTCGCCTGAAGTATAATATCGAAAAAATTAAGAAAACTAAACTCGCCAAAATTGGGTAGGATAGTAATGCGATTTGAAGTTGTTGTCCTGCCAGTAAATTGTTTGTAAACTTAAATAAATCTGAATATTGCGGAAGAAGATAATATAATGTCTTTCTAACGAATTTAAATAAAGAATTATCGAAAAATAATCCGTTACCATTTCCCTGCTTTGCTAGCAAGTTGGAAAGAAAAATTACATGCCCAAGTGAACCCGCAATTACAACACCTGTACTTTTTGATAGCACCCCAATAAACAGCATCAGCGAATAAATTGAAATGAACGACAATATTAACGGAATAATCGTTAGTGGGAACATCCAGTTCCATGAATTTACTTTTAAGTTGAGGACAATCCACAAACCTAACGTAAAATACATTTGAATACTTGCTACTGCTGCGATCACACCAATAAATTTTCCTATGATAAATGATGCTCGTGATAAAGGACGCGATAAGAATAAATCAAGAGTTCCATTCGTCATCGACTCCGGAATAATATGTGCAGTTGTAATGATACATAGAACTACTGTTGCCAAAAAGATGAACATAACATATATTTCTCTCATGGTTGATAGAATCAATGGTAGCTCTTCAGCGGTAATCGGTTTGCTATCATATATACTGACGGAATTTATGTTTCCATTTACAGCATCGATATGTATCACGAGAATGAATAAACCGATGATAATTGTTAATACAACTAACAACATTATCATAATTTTTTGTGAGATGGTTTCTTTCAGTGTATATCCAATAAATGATAAGAATTTCATAACGAGCTCATTTGCCCGATTATTGATAAAAATGAATCTTCAAGCGATGTTTTCTTAGATGTAATTGACTCAATTTGTAAATCTTCCCTCTTCATTGTGTCTAACAGTTCATTCAATTGAGAGACTGTTGGAACTTGAACCATCGACGAGGAATCATCCTCGGAAATAGTGAAGTCTTTCAATTTACCGACCAAATGGATTGGAAATTTACCGCGAATGCGCACCACAAAACTTTCACCTTCTTTCGTCAATTCCTGGAGTGTTCCCATTTTAATCATGCAACCCTTGTTGATAATTCCAACACGATCGGCCACCAATTCAAGATCAGAGAGAAGATGCGAGTTAATAAATATGGTTTTACCATTGTCACGCAAATTTTTAAGATGATCACGAAGCTCTTTTCTTCCCACTGGATCAAGTCCATCCGATGGCTCATCGAGGAAAATTAATTGTGGATCATGAAGAAGTGCTTGTGCAATACCAACCCTCTGCAACATGCCTTTAGAAAATTTCTTGAGAGCAGTTGACTTCCATTCAGAAATTGTAAGAAGCTCAAGAACCTTATTAATCTGAGTTGACAGTTCAGCGCCTTTTAGTCCGTTTAATTTTCCTAAAATATTTAAAAAACTTTTAGGAGCAAGTGCTGGGGGATAATGGATCCTTTCAGGTAAATATCCAACACTCTCTCGCACAGAATGGTCAGATATTGGTTTTCCTAATATTGTTGCGTTGCCAGAGGTTGCATGTACAAGCCCCAGCAATATTTTTATAAGAGTAGTTTTACCTGCACCATTCGGACCAATCAATGCAAAAATTTCATTCGGATTTACTTCAAACGACACATCCTTAAGTGCCGGAATTGAGGTTTTTCTCACCCAGCCTGACGAATAAATCTTTGATATGTTTTCGATTTTAATTGCCGATTGCATTATCTATTTGTCCTCTCTTTATTTGAATATCTTTTTCATAAAAAGACGAGCAGTTTCAGGCGAAAGCGGGAGTTTCTCAGACATCTCCGGGATATTATCGGAATTCAGGATAAGAATGCTTGAATATTCAATATTATAATCGTCAAATAAAGATTGTGGCACTAACATGATCGGGTAACTTAAATTACTCGCTTTTGCCCACCTCTTTAATGTCCTCAATTGATAAGCTTCGGGATTATTGTCCTCTAAAAACATCAAAATCACATCTCTTTTGCCATAGATTGTAATTTCTGCCTTTAATTTATCGCAGAAGTCTAAAAAAGTAGTTAAACAAATTTCACAACCAAAATCAACAAATCGCAATAAAAAAATTATTTTCAGGCTATCTTCACTTTTACCAATGCTATTCTTTTGTACTTTTTTCAAATAATAATCGAGAGAATATTTCATATTTACCATTTTTTGTGTAAAGACAACATCGTTTTGTATTAATGTTACGATTATACATTTTAAGATAATCACAATAAACAATTTTTTAAGATACATCTCAAATAGAAGAATTTAAAAGTTTAAGTATTCAATTTTGTATTTTTTTACTAATGTACGCTCTTTCTCCCTAGTGTATAAATATCCTTTTGGATCAATGTATAATATACCCGACTTGTTTGGTAACGTAAATTTTGTAATAAAAATTCCTCTCTTATCAAAAACAAATACATCTTTGAATGGATTTTTTGAATAATCACCACTTAACACAAAAATATTTCCTTGTGGATCTATTGCCATATCTTTAATTATATCACCCTCAGGTAATGACCCAAATTATTCAATATAAGAATTCTTTGCCGGAGCTTGGTCAGGAAGACCAGCAATTTGGAAAGTTTTAATGATATCTAGCCTCTCATTATAAATTGAAATACTATTTATAAATCGAAAAGCTACCACGAGATCATTACTTTTATTTACGCCCAGATGAACCATATCAAATGCTGGTTCACCCTTTGCTTCCTTAAGTTGCACCTTTGATATAACCTTACCAGACTTATCCATCAATATAAGTATATCTTCTTTCTTCCGAGAGTAAGGTATAAGATTTACATAGATTCTACCATGCTTGTCAAAACAAATATCTACAATCGGTCCAGGAGTTAATATCCTTCCCATTGCTTTAAATTCAGATGATAAAAATTGAATTTGTGCCAATCCCTTTTCAACGATTCCAAGGGTGCCTTTAGAATATATTATTTTAAATGGAAATGCTTGAAATTCACCATTTTCCTTTCCACGTTTTCCGTAAGTACTTTTAATAATACCTTGAGACGAATATTTTTTGATTACATATTGATAAGCGTCAGTTACATAGATATTCATCGCTGAATCGGTTGTTATTTCTTCCACTCTAATGAAATCTTCCTTTACCCCAATTTCCAATACCTTTATTAGATTTATTAATTGGGATTTTGGACCGCTAAGAATATTAAATAAAATCGTTATTAATAAAAGTACCATCGAAAAAAATTTTCTTCCTTCGCTCCAAATTTATTCAAACATGAAAAGAAATAAAAAATGGCCCGCCGATAATACTAAACGACAAGCCATTTTCATACTAATGCCGCCTATTCTGTTCCAGATGTATAACAACCAATTAGGCAACCCCCATAGCAGGCTGTTCGTAAAACCTCATCTTGAAACAATTCACGACAGCTTGCATAACAACTTTGCAAGACGCTTGCATTGCATGGCAATGCAGCTTCTACCGTACTTGGTACTATTAACGAGAGTACGGTCAGAAATACCATTGATAAGAAAAGTGTTTTTAACATATTACGCTCCTTATTTTAATTAATCGTCTCGACTATTTATTCAGAGTTACCCAGAGACGATAAAAGATAACCCTGAGTTATATTAAGTAATCATTTCAAAAATTAACTTTGTAAAAACCGACTGAACGAATCCTGTCGACATCCAAACCAGCCAAGCTAAACTTGCTACACCTATAGCTTTAAAGCGGCCGAGCCCTGTGACAACTTTTATTCCTATTGAAATAGTCAGAATATACCATATTGAGAATGGATTGATATCTCCAAGAACCGATGCTAAGGTTAAATTAGAATTATTATTACTTAATAGTACATTTAATCCTTTAAATATCTGATAATCGCTTGAGCTTTCTATCGCGCTTAATCCTTTTGCATAGATGATAAGAAGTGTAAAGAGGCTCATAAGAATAAATATTGTCTCCCCATAAGCCACTATCGCAAAATATCTATTAAAAAAAAATCCGGGTTTATTTTTCTTTAGCATTTGTGCAAAAAAATACATGCAAATAGCAATGATAAGCCATTTTATTATTTTTGATAGCGGTGTAATTAATAATTGAAAAAGTAATGTAAATTTCATTACATATGATATTGCGGCATTTGCACCAGCTTCACCAAAAGAATTAGTATAAATCCGTTGCATTGGCTCCATAATAACAGGAACCATGAACCAACCTATTATTATGTAAGATAGTAGAGTAAATAGAAGGGGTAACCGCCAGCGTGGTGCTTTATTGAGATCCTCAAATACCACAGTAGGTGTCGGTATGACGTTGAAAAGATTTAGTAATTCATTCTTGAATGTCACCCTTTTATTCCACAAATATGTAAATAACTGAAGTTACGCAGATGCTATAAACATAAGCAAAATAAGGTGTTATATTAGTGTACTATG
>JASEHD010000155.1 GCA_030019075.1 Bacteroidota bacterium | reverse complement strand
GAATGCCGCTACTCCCTGATCTTTATCATTGGTGTTGTACCAATATCCCCAGCTCTGACAGGGTGCAGGGTAGGGTGGAATACCAGGTCCCCAATCTTTACCCACATTTGATTCAAATATGCGTAGCAGCACTAATGAATCTTTTGCGCTGTTACCACTGGATCCCCACCAAAATATTGTGTCAATTGTTCCGCTTGCCTTTGCAATAAACCATTGTCCAAGAACGTCTTTGTGTGCCATTACATGGTTTATTGATGCTGGATATTTAGTAGTTGGATATCCAAAGGTATAGCTACTTGGGCATTCGCCAAGTTTATTCAAAGTTGTTTTATTTAATTTGTTGATGATGTCAGTTGGACTCTCACCTTTTTTTAACAGAATCGCATCACAGTTTGGAGAAACGAGATAACGCTGCTGGGAGAAAGCAAATTGTCCTAGCAAAAGAAATATTGTAAATAGTTTTAGCATTACTGCTCCTTTTTATATTAATTGATTCTCCCTTCGGTTATAACTCTATTATCGCATATTTTATTCAAAAAGTCAATATTATTTACAAAAAATTATTAATTATAGCTTTTGTCATTTCGTTCGTATTCACCCCATTTTTCGGATTAATGTCGCGTGTAACATGCGTTCCTTCGCGAATCGTTTTTGCGACAGCGTTTTCAATCTTTATAGCAGCATCTAATTCACCCAAATACCTTAACATCATCGCAGATGCTAAAATAATTGCACTTGGATTGGCAATATTTTTACCGGCAATGTCGGGTGCGCTACCGTGAACTGCCTCGAACATTGCAATATCTTTTCCGATATTAGCTCCGGGTGCCATCCCTAATCCTCCAACAAGTCCGGCACATAAATCGGATATGATGTCGCCAAACATATTTGTTGTAACTATAACATCAAATTGATGTGGATTCATAACCAATTGCATGCTGAAATTGTCGACGATTTTATCATCTGTCTCAATCTCAGGATACTCTTTCGATATTTGCTGTCCTACTTCAAGAAATAATCCACCGGTATATTTTAAAATATTTGCTTTGTGAACAATCGTTACTTTTTTTCTTCCATGTTTTCTAGCATACTCGAATGCATAGCGAAAAATTCTATCACAACTAAATCGGGTAACAATGCCGATTGCTTCAGCTGCACTTTTTTGCGCGTCAATATAATGCTCAATGCCGGTGTAGAATTCTTCTGTGTTTTCGCGGAAGATTATTAGGTCAACGTTATGCCAGAGAGATTGAATACCTTCGAAAGATTTCACCGGTCGAAAATTCACATACAGATCGAACTCTTTTCTAAGTGCAACGTTAATGCTTCTGAAACCTGTTCCGACTGGGGTTGTGATTGGACCTTTGTATAAAATTTTATTTCGTTGAATTGATTCAAGCACATGCTTGGGCAACGGGTCTTTATATTTTTCAATTGCAGGGATACCTACTTCATGGTGTTCCCATTCGATTTGAACACCGGTTGCCTTAATAACCTTTTGTGCTGCCGAAACTATTTCCGGTCCAATTCCATCACCAGGAATTAATGTAATAGTGTGCATAATGATTACTTTTCCGATTTATTTTGTAAATGATCCTGTCTCATAAGATGATCCGTAAGTACAAGTGCGATCATCGCTTCAACAACAGGTACAACTCTTGGACAAATGCATGGATCGTGCCGTCCTTCGACTTTGATTCTTTTCTTTTTACCTTTAACATCAATAGTATTTTGTTCGATGCCGATGGATGAGGTAGGTTTGACTGCGATACGTATAATGATATCTTCTCCAGTTGAAATCCCTCCTAAAATTCCTCCGGCATAATTTGTTTTTGTACGAATTCTACCCGTCTTTTTATCTTTGTAGAATTCATCGTTATGCTCGCTCCCTTTCATCCTTGATGAAGAAAAGCCGGAGCCAATCTCAAAACCTTTCACAGCAGGAATAGACATCAATGCTTTAGCAAGGTCGGCTTCAAGTTTATCGAATACCGGCTCACCAAGTCCGGCAGGGCAGTTCTTTACAACCGCTTCAATAACTCCTCCAAGCGAATCGCCTTGTTTCTTAACTTGTAAGATTCTGTTTTCCATTTTCTTTGCTGCTAAAGGATCAGGACAACGGACAGAATTCTTTTCGATTTCTTTAAGGTTGATTTTCTTTGCTTGAATGTCGCCGATTTCTTTTGTGTAAGCAAAGATTTGAATTCCTTGTTTTGCGAGAATATGTTTCGCAACCGCTCCCGCGGCAACTCGACCCGCAGTTTCTCTTCCCGATGCCCTACCGCCGCCGCGGTAATCCTGAATTCCATACTTTGCAAGATAAGTAAATCCAGCATGTCCGGGTCTTAGTAAATCTTTTAATTCATCGTAAGCTTCTGAATTTTGATCTTTATTCCAAATTAAAAGACAAATTGGCGTGCCCAAGGTTCGTCCTTCAAAAATCCCACTTAAAATTTCAACTTGATCTGATTCATTGCGTGATGTTGTAACTTTACTCTGCCCCGGTCGACGGCGATTTAGTTCTTGTTGAATTTCTTTTTCGGATATCTTCATATTCGGTTTAACGCCGTCGATTAAAACACCAACGGCTTTGCCGTGACTTTCGCCGAATGTTGTTATCTTGAATAGCGTACCAAATGTATTTCCTGCCATATTCAATCATCTAATTTTTGAAACTCTTCCCAAAAATTTGGGAACGATTTTGTAACGCACATTGGATTTATTATTTCGATTCCGTCAACTCTAAGTCCGGCGACGGCGAAACTCATTGCTATTCGATGGTCATCATATGTTTCAATAACTGCGCCGCGAAGCGGTTGTGGATGAATCACAAGTTCATCTTCGCTCAATTCAACCCTAACTCCAATTTTAGTTAATTCTTTGGAAAGAGCATCAAGCCGGTCGGTTTCTTTGTGTCTGACATGTGCAATATTTTTAATTGTTGTCGCGCCTTTAGCAAATGCTGCTACCACGGCGAGTGTTGGCACACAATCTGGCATCTCGTTCATGTCAACTTCAATTCCATGCAGCTTTCCTCCATGAATCTCGATACTTTCCGGATGATTAATAACCGTGCAGCCCATGTCTGATAAGATTGAAAGAAATTGGATGTCACCCTGAAGCGATTCCGATGTGAGATTAGTGATAGTGACACGACCATTCGTTATTGCCGCTGCACCGAGGAAGTAAGTTGCTGATGACGCATCCGGCTCGATTATAAAATCATGACCGATGTATTTTTGTTGATTATTGATGGTGAAGGTTTTCATTTCAACTGTATCTATAATCGCACCGAATGAACGCATAACGTGAAGTGTCATGTCAACGTATGGCATCGAACTTAACTTTCCGTTCACATGAAGTGTAACCGTTCGCTTAGCATAGGGTGAAGCGAGAAGAATCGAAGAAACAAACTGACTACTGATGGATCCATCGACACTAATTCTGCCGCCAACAAAATTCCCTCCATGGATTCTTACTGGAGGAAAACCATTTTGGGATGAGCATTTAATGACATTTGATTTAAGTGCATCAACCAAATCTTTGATCGGGCGTTTGTTCATCTGCTCATCGCCTGTCAGAATCGTTTCGCCTTCAGCCAAGCAAGCGAACGACGCAAGAAACCTCATGGCAGTACCGGCATTTCCAACAAATATTTCTTTAGAAGGTGCTTTCAAATTTCCATTCGAGCCAATGATCTCAAGTCGGTCTTCATCTTCGTTTATCGTGATTCCAAATTTCCTTAAAGCATCACTAAGCAACACTGAGTCGTCGCTTCTTGATGGATTATGAATGATGGATGTTCCATCCGCAAGTGCTGCTGCAATTAATGCACGGTTAGTGTAACTCTTGGAAGGAGGGAGTTGAATTTCAGCATCCACAGATTTAGCCGGTTGAATGGTTCTTATTGTTTCACTCATTTCATATTGCCGATAAATAGTTTCGATTGAAATAAAGCTTGTTTCTCAAATAATTCCAAACCGGTGATGATTTTACATCCGGCTCCAACAGCGTCTAAGAGTAGCGTAGTCATAATGGGATTATAGACTGCATCAAAAACCAACATATCTTTTCTAAAAAAACTTTTTGGAACAATTCTATTTTGCTGGAGGTCCCTCATTCCGATAGATGTTCCGTTCATAAGTATATCAGGACTGAGGGAGTGTAGATTATCAAGCGTTATCCACTCACAGCCGAGTTCCTTCGCCAGTTTTTCGGTTCTACTTGAATTTCGTCCTACGATTGTTGTCTCGCATTTATGCATCCTAGCAGCATAAGCCATAGTTTTTGAAGTGGCGCCGGTTCCAAGTACGACTACTTTTTTACCTCTCAGGTTAGTTCGCTTTTTGAGGAGCGAGAGAATTGCGGGGAGATCGGTGTTGATACCAATCAGTTTGTCGTTTTTTCTGATCACGGTGTTGTAAATTCCTAACCCTACAGAATCGAGCTCAAACTCATCAAGCAATCTAGCGATCTCTTGTTTGAAAGGCATTGTTACACTAATGCCGCTAAAGATATTTCGGAACTTTGAAAGGAAATCAGCGAGATCATAAACCAAGAAATTCACATAAACTGCATTCAACCGTTTTCTTGAAAATATTTTATTATGGTGGTAGATGCCTTTGCTGTGCTTGACCGGATTTCCAACAAGACCGAAAACTTTGGTATAGTGATTTATCTGATCTGCACGATAAAGATTTTTCAATCCATCATACGTCAGTTGACCATCCGCTGTTTTATCTTTTTCAGATAAGGAAGCATAAGTTAGATAACTTCCGAACATGCCGCCAAGTATTCTGCTTATTTCACCTGCTTCGCTCATGCAAAGCGCAATCAATTTTTGTCGATCTTTACGTGCCTGCTTCAGGAGCTCAAATATCGTTTTGTTATCAGTGATGTCGGTTGCTGTTGTAGCAATCTTGAGGATGTGTGCACCTGTCTTACGCATCTTTCGGTACAACGCTACTAGATTTATTGGGGTTTCTTTATAGTTATGATATGAACAGATTACTTTAGTATTGTTTGATTGTGATAGAAGATCCTTTATTAACTTTCCTTCCCAGCTAAACTCAACATCAACATACTCAGCGCCAAGCCGAATCGCTTCCGATAATATCTGGTATTGCTGATTTGCAGAACCGTTAAATTTTCCGCCATCAGCTTTTCTTCGATTAGTGATTATTAATTTCGGTCGGGGTTGCTTGAGAAGTTGATCAAGTTTGAAATCCTTTATTCCATCGATGCGAACTTCAATCATGGCAGAAGTATCACGAAATTGTTGAAGCATCTTCAATGAGTCTCGCATTGAATTGGGAGCAATGGATAAACAGAGTTTCATGCCGATAGCACCCGCTTAACAATTTTATGGGGGACAGTAACACCCACAATAGCTTTTCCGATATTTTCTAAAAGTGTATATCGAACGATGCCTTGCTCAGCTTTTTTATCCCGGCAAGTCAACCAAACTATTTTATTCCTATCCATTCTCGAAGGAATATCTGTCGGGAGATTGTACATTTGGATGAGATTATTTAATCGTTCGACTTCGGATTGTTTTAACATCCCGAGTGCAGCAGAAATCCTTGCTTCTGCCACCATTCCAATTGCAACAGCTTCACCATGAGAGAGTTTGTAATTCGATACCGATTCGACGGCATGTCCGATTGTGTGACCGAAGTTCAGTATTCTCCGCAAACCGG
>JASEHD010000154.1 GCA_030019075.1 Bacteroidota bacterium | reverse complement strand
ACTGAAACATCTGAAACAAACATCCCATCTTCACAACAGGACGAGGAACTATACACCGTAGAAGATGACTCTTTCGATAAATTTTTAACGAGTGAAGAATCACAACTTATAAAAGAACAACCAACACAAGGAATACAAGGATAAATTAAATGGCAAAACAAGAACAACAAATTAAGAAACGACGACCTTGTCGTTTTTGCGAAACAAAAGAAATCTATATCGATTATAAAGATGAAAAACGCTTATTGAAATTTATTTCCGAACAAGGAAAAATTATTCCAAAACGAATTACGGGTACTTGCGCCAAGCATCAGCGGCAGCTTGTCCAAGCTATCAAGCGCGCTCGGCATCTTGCCCTCTTACCCTACGTTTCTGAAACTATTAGATAATGATCAAGTAAAGGACTAATATGAAAATCATACTACGGCAAAATCATGAAAAGCTTGGAAACATCGGAGATATCCTTGAAGTTAAAACTGGATATGCCCGCAACTATCTGATCCCCCGGAAAATAGCATTCGAGGCAAATGCAAGTAATCTTCGAGCATTAGAGGAAGAAAAGAAACAACATTCTGATAAACAAACTCGAGAATTTCATCACGCAAAAAGGATAGAGACACAATTAGATAAAGTCTCGGTCACCTTAAAAGTTAAAGTCGGTGAAGACGAGAAGCTTTTTGGCTCAGTTACATCTCAGATGATAGCGGAGGCGCTTGTAGAAAAAGGCATTACGGTTGATAAACGGATCATTGAGCTTGAAGAACCTATAAAAGCACTTGGTATTTACACTATCAATGTTAAACTCCACACCAAAGTAACTGGTAAAGTTAAAGTTTGGGTTGTGAGAGAATAACAAAGTTTCTATAAGTATCTTTTCCCTGTAAACTGCATCTAATTGCTTAGATGCAGTTTTCTTTTTATCTTAAACCATTAATAAGGATTTAATGTGGAAAACGTTACAATATTAACAGCTTTTATATTCGGTTTACTCTCTTTTATCTCACCCTGTGTACTTCCGATAGTCCCCGGCTATCTTTCGTTCATATCCGGCGTTTCATTCGAGGAAATGCAAAATAATGACAATCGCTCTCGCATTAGGAAACGAATATTATTAAACGCGCTTTTCTTCGTTTTCGGGTTTTCTCTTGTCTTCATTGCACTTGGGGCTTCGGCAACCATGATCGGTCGGTTTCTTCAGGATAATATTAACATCATCGGGAAAATAGCCGGTTCGATTGTTATCATTTTCGGCTTACACATGATCGGCATTTTTAAGATACCATTTCTAAACTATGAAAAACGATTTCAAACGCAATCGAAGAAACTAAGTCTTTTCGGAGCTTTCATCGTAGGTTTAGCATTCGCTTTTGGCTGGACTCCCTGCATCGGACCAATCTTAGCTGCAATCCTCGCTATTGCAAGTCAACAAGAAACAATCGCACAAGGAATGATACTTCTGACTTTTTATTCATTAGGATTAGGTGTCCCATTCATCCTTACAGGACTTAGTATAACTGTATTTTTTAATGTATTCAATAAATTCAAGCGCCATCTACACAAGGTAGAAATAGTTGGTGGAATCTTATTAGTGATTGTTGGTGTTCTTATATTTACTAACTCTTTGACGATACTCTCTGCATACTTTGCAAAATGGTTTCCATTTTTAAATGAGCTTGGATAAATGACAAAACAAACAAAAATATTAGATGAGGTTACAATCCGATTTGCCGGTGACTCCGGCGACGGGATGCAGCTTACCGGCTCACAGTTCACCAATACGACTGCACTTCTCGGCAACGATTTAAGTACACTTCCAGATTATCCGGCAGAAATCCGCGCTCCTGCAGGGACTGTGTATGGAGTGAGCGGTTTCCAGATTCACTTCGGCTCGAAAGAAATTTCCACGCCCGGCGATACATGTGACGTTTTAGTTGCAATGAATCCTGCCGCTCTCAAGGTCAACCTCCGAAGTTTACGCAACGGCGGCATCATCGTAGCTAACAAAGACGGTTTCAACGATAAAAATCTTAAACTTGCCGGTTACGATAAAAGTCCTCTCGATGATGGCTCACTCGAAAGATTTCAGGTACACGCTGTCGATATAACCAAACTCACGACATTAGCTATTCAGGATTTAGGACTTTCAACCAAGCATATCGAGCGAAGTAAAAATATCTTTGCCCTTGGGATAATGTATTGGATGTACTCTCGTCCGATGGAATCTACTATCAATTGGATAAAAGAAAAATTCCAAAAGACACCCGAAATAGTTGAAGCGAACATCAGAGTTTTAAAAGCAGGATATGCTTTCGGCGAGACTACGGAAATATTTCTTGCACGATACGAAGTAGAACCTGCCGATTTGCAACCCGGTAGATACAGAAGCATTACTGGAAATGAAGCCGTTGCATGGGGATTATTAGCAGCATCTGTAAAATCGGGCTTGGATTTATTTTTAGGAAGCTATCCGATTACTCCGGCGAGCGAGATACTGCATGAGTTATCACATCATAAAAATTTCCGTGTAAAAACATTTCAAGCTGAAGATGAAATCGCAGGAATTGCATCTGCTATTGGTGCATCATATGGCGGAGCGATAGGTGTAACAACAACGAGTGGTCCAGGACTGGCTCTAAAAACCGAAGCTATGGGACTTGCTGTGATGTTAGAATTACCACTTGTGATTGTTGATGTTCAGCGTGGTGGTCCGAGTACTGGATTGCCAACAAAAACCGAGCAAGCCGACCTATTTCAAGCTGTTCATGGACGCAATAGCGAAGCTCCCATCCCTGTATTAGCTGCTTGCACACCTGCTGGCTGCTTCGATATGGCTTACGAAGCAGTGAGAATAGCAACAAAGTATATGACACCTGTAATTCTTTTAACTGATGGCTACATTGCAAATGGAGCAGAACCGTGGGTAATTCCTAAAGTTGAATCATTACCAAATATTCCTGTTCATTTCAGAACTGAAGCTACAGATTTCCAGCCGTACTCACGTGATGAAAAAACTCTTGCTCGTCCGTGGGCAATACCCGGGACACCCGGTTTGGAACACCGAATCGGTGGGTTGGAGAAGGAACATATTACCGGCAATATCAGTTACGATCCTGAGAATCATGAGTTTATGGTAAAACTGAGACAAGAAAAAGTTGATCGAATAGCCGATGATATCCCGATTGCTCAGGTTGATGGTGATGAAAATGGTGATTTACTTGTAGTTGGTTGGGGTGGAACTTACGGAGCCATCAGAACAGCAGTCGAGAGCAAACGCAAAAAAGGGAAATCAGTATCTCATCTGCATTTGAAATATGTAAATCCATTTCAGAAAAATGTCGGTGAGATATTAAAGAACTTCAAACAAATTCTTGTGCCAGAGCTTAACCTTGGTCAGCTTGCTCAACTTCTACAAGCAAAATATTTAGTTCCTGTGATACAATTAAATAAAGTTCAGGGCTTGCCGTTCCGGGCTGTTGAAATAGAAAATAAGATTGACGAGATTCTGAAGTGAGGTGGAACAATGATAAAACATGTTGATAAATACGCAGCAAAAAATTTCCAAACTGATCAAGATGTTCGTTGGTGCCCAGGCTGTGGTGATTATTCGATACTTGCGCAAGTCCAAAGAGTTTTACCTGAGTTAAATATCCCGAAGCATAATTTTGTTTTTATCTCAGGCATTGGCTGTTCAAGCCGATTTCCGTATTATATGGATACTTACGGTTTTCATGGAATACATGGACGAGCAGCAGCAATAGCTAGCGGTTTAAAAGTTGCTCGCCCGGATTTATCGATCTGGGTTGCTACCGGCGATGGCGATGGAATGAGCATAGGTGGTAATCACTTCATACACATCTGCCGTCGTAATATTGACGTCAAGATTCTATTATTCAACAATCAGATTTATGGATTAACTAAAGGGCAATACTCCCCGACTTCCGAGTTTGGCAAGATTACGAAATCAAGCCCACAGGGGGTGCCTGACCATCCTTTTAATCCGCTATTGTTGGCACTTGGTGCTGAAGCATCCTTCGTTGCACGCGGGCTTGATCGTGAGCCGAAACTTTTACAACAAATTATTCGCCGAGCGGCAGAACACAAAGGGACTGCATTCCTCGAAGTTTACCAGAATTGCAACGTGTTCAACGATGGTGCTTTCGTTAAATTCACAGAAAAAGAAACAAAAGACGATAACGTGGTTATCCTTGAACATAGTAAGCCGATGGTTTTCGGGAAAGAAAAAGATAAAGGTATAAAGCTCGAGGGATTTACTCCCGTTGTTGTATCATTAAAAGATGGAAAACATTCTGTGAACGATTTGATCGTTCATAATGAAAAAGATACGATGCTTTCGTTTATACTCGCACGAATGTCTAACTTCCCTGAGCTTCCACGACCGGTTGGAGTAGTTTATGCAGTTGAACGACCACGATACGAAGACGTAGTAACTCAACAAATAAACGATTCAATTCAGAAGCAAGGGGAAGGAGACCTTGAAAAATTGTTGAACCATGGAGAGACATGGAAAATCGGATAACATCAACGTGCCCCCGTTTTGAGTGATTTCCCTGCCTGCGGTAGGCAGGCATTCCCGAAGAAACTCAGAATGCTCTGAAGGTCGTGAGTGGACATGTCCACCGTTAGTTTGGTGGAACTCGCTCCCAAAATGACAAATTTATTTTTTTAACCCGATCTGAAAAGCCCTACGACATAAAGTAATACTTTGATATCTCAGAGTCAACAATAAAAAGTTGCTTTGAGATATATTCTCCATTTTCTTACTTTTTTATCAAAAGAATCCTCCATTAATCCAACACTCCATCACTCCACTATTCCACACTTAAATTATATTTTGGAGAAACCTTTTCCAGTTCTTCCAAAATCGTCGCTACAATTTCTTCTTCCTTCACACACTTTAATAATCTTGCTTGTTAATAATAAATATCTTATTTCCAACGGGGGCAATAGCAACAGCAATGAAATTTACAAAAATTTGAAAATTTAAAAAATAAATCATATTTTACTAATCATTAATAATTATAAATTTAAGGAGATCTATATGAAAAAAAATTTTTTAACCGGGCGGGTAATGTTTGTTCTTTTTACCATACTTATTTTCGGTGCCTGTAAAGAAGAAAGTAGTTCACCTGGTCCAGACAATGGAACTAACGTAGGTCTAGCGACAGCCAGCCTTATTATCAATGGCAGTGGATATATCAATCGAACATTTTCTTTCTCAGTTGCTACAGGCGTTCATAGTCCAGTAGAAAATGAGACTGGCATTGCGGCAGGACTATCATCAGGTACTGATAGTGTAGCACTTGTAATAGTTTTTCCTGGTAATCAAACTGGAACTTTTGGTTGGTCAGATACTACTGTTGTAGGTTTATTTGTTTATGGAACTGGTGGAATACAGAAAACTTTCACTTCATATGACGGCAGCGGATCAACAACCGTTTCATCGTTTGGAGCTGTTGGTGGATTTATTTCTGGTACCTTCTCTGGAAAACTTATAGGTGGAACACCACCTAACACCACAGATACAGTTACAGTTTCTAATGGAAGTTTTTCTGCTAAACGATATTATTGATTGTTGTAGTTGCATCGAATACTAACAGCCGGCTGTAAAGTTTTCTGACGGCTGCTATTGAAATAATATATTAACTGATGTTACGCAGAACGATAACATTCTTATCCGCATCACCGTAAACGGTG
>JASEHD010000153.1 GCA_030019075.1 Bacteroidota bacterium | reverse complement strand
TAGTATCATCGGTATCTTTAAAAGTGCGAAGTTTAAATTTTCTTTCTACCTTCTTGTCAAGCCCAGCAAGATACCAACTCTCTATCTCCTTTATCACTACAATTATTTTATCTTCATCAACGTCTCTGAATTTATTTTGTATTTCCTGCTTTTTTGCAGGCACACAGAATGAACCGTTTATATCTGTTAAAAAGATATAATCCGATCCCATTGCTTTTATGCTATTAAGAAAATTACCGACCTTTTCTTTTTTCAGATTTGCATAGGGACTTGTTTTAACAAAATTATATTTCTGTTGTAGCTTCGGTTCTATTATTCTCTCGAAGAATCTCACGTCATCCGCACCTTCAACCCAAATAAACAATCTTCTGTAGTTCATTATTACACTCCCAATAAATTTTGTACGTACAACTCGTCAATACCTATATTATTTTGGAGGAATGTCGTGACTTCTTCTTTATTACCAGGTCGAGATACTACAGAAAAACCCTCCTTGTCACGAGAAACAAGTAAAATGTTATTCAAACCAGCATGTTTTACTATCTCAGGATTATGAGTAGTAACGATAATCTGCTTCTTTTGTGATGCATCCTTCATTATATCTACTACCTTAGAGATAAGATAAGGATGTATGTTCCGTTCCGGCTCCTCAATAATTGTTAATTTTTTTCTCTCAAAGTATAAAGCAACAATTAAAGCTGTGATATTTATTGTCCCATCGGAAATCAAAGACGCTGGCAAGTATTGATTTTTAAAATATGTTTCTTGTAATTTAAAGAGCAATGATTTGTCTGCAAATTTCTCCACATCAAGATTGCTTATGAATGGTAAAAGATCTTTCACCAAGTTAAAGAGTTTTCTTCTTTTATCCTTATTTTCAGTTATATTCTTGAGAATAATAGATAAATTACTTCCATCTTCTTCTAATTCAAGTTTTCCAGTAATAGGGGTAGCTTTTTTAGGTAACTTTGGATCAAAATCATATATTGAAATATCATAAAATATTCCCTTCAATGGAGGTAATAAAAAGAATGGTGTTTGAAGGAGAAGGATATTAGATGATAATTTTTCATCTCTTAAAAAGGGTGGATATATATCATCCTCCGTTATCATTACTTCGTTTGGTTTATACAATTCAACTTTTACTTTTCCATTAACACGAGATAGAATGATTTCTCCTGATCCAATTTCTTCTTTTTCTTCTAATTTATCCTTTTTCGTTTTTAGGATGACAAACTTACATTTCCGATTTAAATTATCTTGGGAGATTTCAAATCCTACTCCTCCTTTTTGTTTGCCTTTAAATTTCAATGCAAACTCATAGGTTGTCTCGTATGTTTTAATACCTATGGATCCTTCATCTGTTCGTCCTCCAAGCGATCCAAATTCTAAATCAGAAACAACTTGTAAGGAAAAATCCTTAGAAGAACCGACATTAATGTTCCTAAGATAATCAATACCCCCCTGCATTGATACTGCATTATCTAATCCAGAATTAGCAATGTCTCTTAGAAATTCAAAAATTTGAACAAAATTGGATTTACCAGAAGCATTAGCTCCAATTAGTACGTTGAAATTACCAAGCTCCACATCTAGTTCTTTGAAACTTTTAAAATTATTTACTTTAACTCTCTTTATGCTCATAGTTTAACCTCATTTATGGCAATGATCTCAATCCGAATTTTATCAAGTTGCCCGAATTGTTTTACATTTGGTTTCTATTGAAATATTATAAATATTTCCATTATCAATCTCCATAGCATAAAGAATATAAAACTTTCTCGGGTGAAAGCCAAAAATTCGGATTTCCTCTCTTTGCAGTTGTGCAATTGAAGTCACAGTATTTTTTACTTCACCCGTGGAGGTTGTTCAAAAAATCTTTGTGTACCTAAGAGTAATTAGTGTCTTAGTGTTTTTCTTTTCATTATTTACCACGGAGGCACTAAGGTCACTAAGAAACACTTAGAAGTATTTATTCACACAACTCAATCAATACACCACCAGTTGATTTGGGGTGAAGGAAGGCTATATCTAAGTCCTCCGCACCTTTACGCGGTTGTTTGTCAATTAACTGAACACCTTTACTTTCCATTTCCCTCAACGCTTTTGAAACATCATCCACAGCAAATGCAATATGGTGAATGCCTTCACCTTTCTTCTCGATGAACTTTCCAATCGGTCCATCCGGCTCGGTTGATTCTAATAATTCAATCTTTGTTTGTCCGACTTTGAAGAATGCAGTTTTCACTTTCTGGTCTTTCACTTCCTCGATGGCATAGCATTTCAATCCAAAAACATTCTCATAGAATTTAATAGATGCTTGTAGGTCTTTCACCGCAATGCCAATATGTTCGATGTGTGTTGGTTTCATAAATAATCCTTTCCATGAATAACCCTATCCCCCAGTCGGGGTTGTCCAAAAAGAACAGCGTCATGCTGAATTTAACTGCCCGCCGTATAACTTTGGCAGGCGGGTTTCAGCATCTGTACAAAGCAAGTCGTTTTGCTATGCTCAGATTCCGAACCGAGTTCGGAATGACTCCTTTTCTTACTTTTTAGTTAACCCCAGGTTCCGACTTAGTCGGAATCGGAGTTAGGGTCTAAACTATACTTTGTTCTTTATATTCTCCGAAGACTTCACGCAGTGTGTTGCATATTTCTCCGATGCTCGCGTAACTACGCACAGCATCAAGGATTGGGGGCATCAGATTCTCATCGCTTGAAGTTGCGGATTTCAAGTGAGCTAATTTTGATTTTACTTCTTCGCTGTTTCTTTCTGCGCGTATTTTGTTGAGAAATTTGATTTGCTCTTCCTGAACTTTCATGTCAATCTTTAATGTTTTAACTGGCTTCTCTTCATCGACCTGATATTTATTGACGCCAACGATGATTCGTTTTCCGCTTTCAATTTCCTGCTGGTAACGATAAGCCGATTTTTGTATCTCGCTTTGTACATATCCCTTCTCAATCGCATTTATCATCCCACCCATTGCATCGATTCGATTAATATACTCTTCTGCTTCCTTTTCGATTTGATCTGTCATAGCTTCAACGTAATACGAACCGGCAAGTGGATCGATTGTATTTGTAACTCCGCTTTCGTGTGCGACAATCTGCTGTGTTCGCAGTGCAATCTGAACCGAATCTTCTGTTGGAAGCGCCAGTGCCTCATCACGCGAATTTGTATGCAAGCTTTGCGTTCCACCTAAAACGGCCGCTAAGGTTTGGATAGTTACTCGGACTATGTTGTTATCAATCTGCTGTGCGGTTAAAGTCGAGCCGGCGGTTTGTGTATGAAAACGAAGCATCATCGATTTTGGTTCTTTTGCTTTGAACCGTTCCTTCATAATTCTTGCCCACAAACGTCGAGCTGCGCGATACTTTGCAATTTCCTCCAACAAATCGTTGTGTGCGTTGAAGAAGAAAGAAAGCTGTCCGGCAAATTCATCAACATCGAGTCCTGCTTTGATGGCAGCTTCAACATATGCGATTCCATCAGCGAGTGTAAATCCAACTTCCTGTGATGCAGTAGAACCAGCTTCTCTTATATGATAGCCAGAGATAGAGATCGTATTCCATTTAGGAACTTCCTTTGAGCAATATTTAAAAATATCAGTCACCAATCTCATAGATGGCTTCGGCGGGAAGATGTAAGTTCCTCGTGCGATGTATTCCTTTAGAATATCATTCTGTATTGTGCCGCTGATTTTATCTTTGCTCACCCTTTGTTTTTCGGCAACAGCAATATACATTGCAAGCAAAACAGAAGCCGGAGCGTTGATCGTCATAGATGTGGATACTTTATTAAGCGGTATTTTATCAAATAATATTTCCATATCGGCAAGTGTATCAATTGCAACGCCGACTTTTCCTATCTCACCGTTTGCAATTGATGCATCGCTGTCGTAGCCGATTTGAGTTGGAAGATCGAAAGCCACCGAGAGTCCGGTTTGCCCCTGTGAAAGTAAATAGCGATAGCGTTCGTTTGATTCACGTGCCGTTCCAAATCCGGCGTACTGGCGCATCGTCCAGAATTTTCCGCGATACATAGTTGGCTGTATGCCGCGTGTAAAAGGGTACTCACCCGGGAAGCCAATGCTGTTTAAGTATCCATCCTCGTTGAAATCATTTGGAATATAAAGTGGTTTAACTTCAGTGAAAGACGCTGTTGTAAAAATATTTTCTCGTTCTGTGAGGTTATCAACGGTTTTTTTATAGATATTATTTTGCCATTTTCTAAATGCTGACATAATCTTGTTTTTCGATACTTTCATCCTATATCTGCCTTTTATTGAATTCGTTAAGCATTAAGTGTTTAAGAATAACGAGCTTTCAAGACTTTTGCAAATTTTGACTTTTATATAAATGTTGTCTAAATTTCAATCGTGTAGAAATCCAGAGCGATATTCTTTTCACTATGAGGATGACGTATGGAAAAAATAACCTTTGATAGTTACATCAATCATATTACAGAGATATTGAAGCTGATGAAATCATCTCATCAATACGAGCGTGTTTTTCATCTTATAGTATATGGTATTGCCGAACTGTTTAAATGCCAATCATGTGCAATTATTCTAATAAGTCCAAAAACAGAATATCTCAACATCGTCAATAGTCAAGGCGTTTCATTAACCTTCCGAAATGAATATAGGAAGCAGATCGCTACTGGTGCAATCGGAAAATTACTCTGGACCGGGAAACCGATCGTTATCTCGGATAGTGATACACAACCTTCGCTCTCCAAAGAAATCCAACTTGAAAACTCTTTTAATTCATGTTTATGTGTTCAAATCTCAATTGAGCAGAAGACATTCGGATATTTATATGTTGACAGTAAACAGTCTAATGCGTTCACGGAAAAAGATGTACCACTTTTTCAATTATACGCAGATATTGCCGGTTTGGCTTATCATAAATATCAGCTCGCTGAAGAGAATATGCGGCTTGACAAGATCGATCATGAGACAGGTATCGAAAAATATACTTCCTTTATTCAGCGAGTGAGGTCAACGTTTGAACATTCTCAAAAAAACAATGAAAATTTCAGTCTAATTCTTCTTGATATTGATAATTTCAAAAACATCATTAATACTTATGGACACACAACGGCAATTCAATTACTTATCGAAATAATCGACCTGATTAAAAATGAATTCAAATTAATTCATCTGATCGGACGATTCGGTTTCGATGAGTTGATAATATTACTGGAAGACACTTCACTATTGGATGCCGTTGAATACGCATCCAGGCTTAGAGAGTCGGTGGTAGCTAAACATTTTACAAAGCAGAACCTCAACACTACGGTGAGTATTGGTATTTCATCATTTCCACAGAATGCAGAAACACTTGATGAATTAATCATTACGGCTAAGAACGCACTTTTTGAAGCCCAGCGTACCGGGAAGAATAAAGTATTTTACTTCGAAAAACAATGGTACACAAAAGCAAATTAAATATGATATTAGAAAGAGAGGTTAAGTTATGGTTAAGAAACGAAGAGATCGTAGGATACAAGATAATCTTTCTCCAAGTGAAAGAATTTTATTCACACAACATCAAGGAGCAAGAAACAGTTCGGTTAAAGCGCTTCAACGAGAGATTCAGAATTTAAAGCAATCATTAACTGAACGAGAGAAAGAAATCTGGACATTAAAGCAAATGCTACTATACCGGTAATCTTAATCAGCTGATAGTGTGATGCGTTTCTATTTTAATGAAACGCATGTCCACTCCGGACGTGTCCCGCCTGGACGCTTTGAACACGTTTATATCGATTCAACGAGGAAGGGTCAAGGTTCACCTTTTTTCGTTTCTTCCCAATATTTTGTAGTATCCTTTTTTCCTCTTTTTTGTTACCTATGATCGGTATCGTTGTTACTCGCATAAAATCCTCCATAGTTAATTGGATAATACTATTTAAACTGCTTATTAACTGATGTTACGCAAAGATTATTTTAATAATGCTTCATCACTACATTGC
>JASEHD010000152.1 GCA_030019075.1 Bacteroidota bacterium | reverse complement strand
AATTATGGCATGACGACGAATGGGTAGAAAAAAATATACCAGATGTGAATGAATTCGATTTTTCAAAGATTGATTCTATTGCGAAGTTCGTTGAGACCCATCCCGAGGTAATGTCCGGTCGTATCGCAAAGTATAACTGGAATTTTACCCCCCCTGTAAAAATAAAAAGAAGTTGGATGGATGCACTCCTCGATTTTATGGAAAAGACAGCAAAAATCTGCGTTGGTGAGTATAGAAATTTTATTCGGGTAAAATAATATAAAAAGCCCCGAGCAAAGCCGGGGCTTAACATCTCACATACTAAAATACTTTAATACTAACATACTTCTCACTTCGCAAGCAGCATTTTTTTAATTGGCTTCCAACTACCTGCCTGTAATTTATAAAAATATACGCCGCTTGAGAGCTTCGAACCGTCAAAGTTTGCTGTGTAGAACCCAGCTTCCTTCATCCCATCAACCAACGTTGCCACCTCGCGACCGAGCACATCGTACACACTCAACTTTACATGACTGACCGCTGGAAGCTGATAGCTGATCACTGTTGTTGGATTGAATGGATTTGGATAGTTCTTATGCAGTTTGAACTCGTTTATCCCTTCGGGAGTTGGGCTTTGGTCCTCTCTGCCGAATTTGTCCAGGTATCTATAAATGATGCTCACACTGTCCGAGAATAAAGACTCCTTGTTCTGAGTATCAACCGCTTTGATCTTGTAGCGCGCAATGTAATTTCCGCTGCCCGCCCCATAGACACTCCAATCTATGTATTGTGTCACGTTGCCCGCAACAGAGTCTTTTAGTAGCCAGAGTCCAACTTGTCCAATGTAGTCTATCATCGCACGCCAGATGCGGAACTTACCGCTAGGATTGACATCCGGTTCGGAGGCGGCAGCCCACGTGAGCTTCGGAAATGAATTGTCACCTGTGCTATGGGTGCCAACACGGAAGTTTTGAGGTTTGGATGGTGATGAATCTTCAGGTCTTGTCTGATATAGCATAATTGTAAAACATCCAGCTACTGAATTTTCAGACAGGACTTCAATTCCAACATTTGAACCGTCCTTTGTGTTTGGAACAAATATACCTGAACTCGGTGGAGTATTAGGTGAGGGTGCACGAGAATCTGACCAAGGGGATAAAACTCTAACGTTGCAATTTCCTGGAAAAGGCACGCCATCGTCGGTTTCCGAAGGTGTTCCCTCTGGGCAGGTCGCCCCATAATTTCCACTTGCGTAAACTAATCCATTGTTAGAGTAATCATTAGGCGTTCCACCTCTCACTCGCCATACAAAAATTCCTTGTGAGATCGACCCGTGAGACCATGCCGGTGGAAAGAATGCAGAATTATTGTAATCTGGAACTGTCGTTGAACCGATGACCATATTCTGGTTAAAACGACGATTCTCAAACAGGAAATAATCGTTGTTTGTATTACTGTTAATACGGAATACCTGGGGTGCTGTAAGTGAGTAATAAGCATCAAATTGCTGTTGACCAGTTATAACTGTTGGTGTAACCCATCCTTTACGTGCTCGATGTGCTGGATTTAGCGGGGCAGGTGCGTTACCATCGATGGACCCATTTCTAGAACCTGCTTGCATTAAATCGGCACGTGAACCACTTGAATGTCCAATGCCTAAAACATGAGCAAACTCGTGGCAATGAATACCAATTCTGGAGAATTTATCGTTAGAATTTTCTTGTGAATATGGTCGGCCTTGCCTTTCGCTCATAATATAGCTATCAATGTACACGGCAGGATTCAAACCCCATCCTCCTGTTGGACCAAAATATGTATTTCCTGCATAAATAATGACAAGTTTAACAGTTGGTGGCGTTGATACATCTAAACCTTGTACTGTCGCTGCAGTGATGGCATCCTCCCAAAAGCCATTAAGTCTGTGATATTGTTGTTTGGTTTTTGTTGGAGAAAGTAAAACCCAATTTGGTACATTTCCTAAACCTACAGTATTTACTACAAAGCCTGTAACTGTAAGATTACCGCTCGACATTTTCTGGAAATAGTCTCTCATACTACCATAAGCTTCATCACCGTCAGGCGAATATATATTTGGTGAAACATATATCCCAGAAGATGTAAGCATATTCTCGAAGTCGATTTTAGTGTATGACGACGGAGATGTTCTGCGTTTCACATCAGCAAACTCGACCAAGAGAATTTTTAATGTAATCGTAGCGTTGATAAATTGCTCTGAAGTTCCAGCACCAGTAACTACACATGTGTCTTTTACTGATGCACCTATTTTTGTAAATAGTACAAAGGGCAGCAACAATATTAACATAATTTTGTGTGTCATAATGTTTTTCTCCTATGAAATTAATTGAATAAACGGTTAATTAAAATATTTCTAACACCAATAAAGTTTTCTTCTGCTTTAGCTTCGGTAGAGCTTTCTAAAATCAAAAAAGTAGTTTACATATTTTAATCTCATTAACGTAGAAGTACCATTTTTTTTGAAATAATTTTTCCATCTATTGTAAGGCGATAGAAATACACTCCACCCGACAGATTTCGGGGATTCCATATTATCGATTGTATACCTGAATTTTGTATTTGATTAACAAGCGTTTCAATTTCCCTGCCCAGCACATCGTAAACGACAAGATATACATGGCTGCGTTTCATTAGTTGATATTCAATTGTAGTTAGTGGATTAAATGGATTGGGATAATTCTGGTAAAGTTCATATTTTTCAGGATAATAATCGTTAGTTAGTTTTACATTTGTTATTACACCATATCTTATTCCATTAATGATAGCACCTCGTAAACACTCTACAATAACGCCAGGCTCAAATATTTGAAAAGTTAGGCCTATGCTATCCGTAACTTCACGAAGAGCATACAAAGATGATTTAAGTGACTGCTCATAAAATCTCCATTTTCTTCTCCATTTTCCAAATACATATCCAAATCCATCGTATACAACAGTAACTAACATTGTATCGCCAGGATAATAGTTAATACCGACAGTATCACCTGTAGTCTTGGAAAAGTCATACAATAAAAAAATGTCCTCTGGTGGGTACCAAGCATAATAAGCATATACCTTCGAACCTATTTGACATAATCCATATCCACGCTGGCCACGCTCCTCAAAAATTGAATAAGTATAACCATTTGCCATAGTCGTTTCACCAACTACATGTACAGTGTAAGGATAACCGGGTACCAACGTGTCATAACAATCCCAGTATTGCCAGAGGTTTCCGATCTCAAGGGGATAATAAGCTTGAGGATAGGCTCTGAAATATAGAACAATACACAGTACAATTAAAAGCTTTGTTTTCATAGTTTATCAGGACAAGATGTGTTTAGAATACCGTTAAAATAGTTTAGCATTTTTTTTGTCAAAGTCAATATGTTTCCAACGTTGAAGTGAGAAACTGACTGGGGTCAGCTGCCAGAGTCGGGACTTTCTGTAACTATCTTTTTAATCCATATAAGAACTTTAAAATCTTCATACATTAAACTTTCATGATACTTCAAAAATTCTGCTTTCTCCTTTTTGGTTTCTGCGTAAAATAATCCGTCATTACTCAATGCTATACATTCATTTAGCTCAGTACGTATATAATTAATTAGCGTAGGAAAAGAATACATAGTATATTGCCAGCCAAAAGTTTCTCTTAACCGAATAACTAGTTCTTCTGGCGTTATTGCTGGTTTTCCTTGTTTCTTCCACATTTTAAACCAACAGATAAGCTGTTTAGCTCTACATTTGTCAACATCAGAAAGCATAGAAATTTTTAAAGCCATTGTTCCCCCACACCAACACTTCACCACTATCGGCATCGAGTCTATAGATATGGTTATTCCATGGAGAAGGTGTGAATACGTTTTATCGTATATCAATCTTATAACGGAGGTATTCGGCTGTGGGATATGTACTATAATCAATACCGAAAATGTACCGTGAACCATCGCTATCGAGAGAATCACGCGTAACACGCCAGCCGTTAAGTTGATTAAACACATCCGTATATTGCCAGAGATTGCCAACTTGGAGCGGGTAGTAGCCTTGTGCATTTACCTTAATAAAATAAAGTATAAAGAGAAGAAGAATTCCTATTATTGATTTCATCTGTTTTTCCTTTCGTTCTCTTGGTCACACAGAAGCTCCATAGATGATGTCTGTACACAGCAGAGAACAAGCGATGACAAAGAAGAATCTTTTTAACGGCATATATCCTCCTATGGATAAATTGTTATTGAATTAGTGAATTAACGTATTAAAGTCATTTTCTTTGTTTGAGTTAAATGTTCCATTTGAATACGATAAATGTATGTTCCACTTCCGACCTCATTACTGAAATCATTTTTTCCGTCCCATACAACCCGCTGTACTCCCCCGTATGCTTTTCCATCGAATAATTTTCTAATCTCACGTCCTACGACATCGAATATTCTCACCGTGATATATTCTTCTTTTGGAAGAGTGAGAGTTATAATAGTTGAGTTATTAAAAGGATTAGGGAAATTCTGATAAAGTTTAATATCTCTTTGGTTGTGTAGCGGGTGTTCATTCACTCCATTAATGAGACCATACGAGTAAATTGATACTCTACCTGTTGGATCCCATCCGCCACTGACAGCACATGCAATCTCATTGTGTTTATCTGAGTTCACATTACCTACAGGACAGATAGGCGCAGCCCAATTCATTAGCAGTACATCTGGGATAGTGTCAGGTGAAGCACTACCAAAGTACATTTTGACAGAATCTGAGACAGCTACAAAGTCGTTGAAGCCATCTTTATTTAAATCGCCGAGATTACCGAGATAACCGAAATCCCTCCCGGGATAGAGCGTCATCTTGGGAATCGTATCGATTGGTGTGTTACCAAAATAGATGTTTGTCTTGTTTAAACCCATAATTCCGAAGTCATTGAACCCATCGCCGTTAATATCGCCCAGTCCAGCAACGACACGTCCGAACGAACCATAGCGGAACATACTGTCACCTGAGAATACAACTGATCGAGATATATTAATATCAGTCCCACCATACAGGAGATATGCCTTCCCTGCTCCGCCACTGAGATCCTGTGGCGCTCCAACTAAGAAATCGTCGTAATCATCACCATTAACATCGCCTGCACTTGAAACTGACCATCCAAACATATCAAAATGATCATTGCCTTCTAATAAAATATCATATGTACTATCTAAATGTGGACCACCAAAATATATATAAACTCTACCATGAGCATCATAATCATCATGTGGGGCTGAAATTATTAAATCATTGTATCTATCACCATTCAAATCACCTGCAATATCTAATGAATATCCAAAATGATAATACCATCCATATAAATAGAAAACAATATCTGGTTCGTTATCAATATTAGGACCTCCGAAATAAACATATACTTTACCAGAATTAACTATTCCATACATACATCCTCCAAAACAATAATCAGGTGCACTTATTATAATATCAGGAAAGGCATCGCCATTTATATCTTTACCACCAGCAACTGAACGTCCGAACTGAGAGCCGGGTTGTTCACCGTAAAATATTAAATCAGGAATTGTGTCAAAAACTGGCCCACCCAAAAATAATTTTGCATAGTTACCACCTGGTGCGCCAACAACTACATCATCGTATCCGTCACCATTTATATCTCCAACACCAGTTACAACACTAAACTGATCACCAATCGAATCGCCTGTAATTGTTGCAATTAAATATAGACTATCTTGGCTCTGTGATAACTGAAAAAATATTATATTTAGTAAAATTAAAAAGAGAATCGTTCTAATATATGATGTCATAATATCTCCACGCAATTCCATTATCAAACTTGATACATATTAAATATTATTCAAAAACATAGAACAGAAAACAAAGACCTCATCTGAGCTAAGCGCTCGACCTAAATTAGTGTAAATTGAAGAATATAAAGCTTCTTAAACAATCCATCCTCGTTCACTAAATCATTAAACTTGCCTACCTGAGCTATTCTTCCCTTCTCCATCACAACTATCCTATCAGCATTTTGTATAGTGGAGAACCGGTGAG
>JASEHD010000151.1 GCA_030019075.1 Bacteroidota bacterium | reverse complement strand
CTAAATCATTTTAAAGGATTTTTAGGTTGGTTGCTCAACAGTGACGAAAACAGGAGCAACATCGTTTCGGTTGTTATGTTTCTCATCGGCGGTAATGTCTGGTTCTTGATTGCACTCTTTATGGGTGCGGGGCAAATTGTCGGCTCGGTAATTGGCGCACACCTCGTCATCCTGAAAGGTGCAAAACTAATACGACCGGTATTTATCACTATAGTTATACTTACTACGTTGAAGTTATTGTATCAGAATTATTTTTAGTTACACATTACTGTGAAGAAAGAATGGAAATTGTTTTAACCTTGGATGTTGGTCATCCACCTCGGAAACCCGATCAGGTAGAGCACCAACTTGAAGAGGCGATCTCGAAAGTGCGTGGCTCCTCTTCGTTTCGGGTCTTGAAAATTATTCATGGACAGAGCGGCAAAACCAAACAAATCGTCCGCAACTGGGCATACAATAAACGCCGCCGCTTACGAGGAATAATTTACGGAGAAAATTACAGTATCTTCGATAAGCAAACACAAGAAATGCGTGTAGAAGTCGGTCAATTTCCCGATTCAGATTTAGAAGCTTCGAATGGCGGGATTATAATTTTGTGGGTGAAGTGAATTTACCGTTCGTTGATTAATAACTCACAATTCATAACTCATTTTATAGCCACTTATTTTTCTTAAAAACCCAAAGCATAATTCCAGCAACGGTTGCCATGAAAAGTGACGCAATACCTATCCCCCACTCCATCTTTGCCAATGGAATAACATCGAAATTCATCCCGAAAAATCCGGTGATAAAACTTAACGGTAGAAATATTGTGGAGATGATTGTCAAAACTTTCATCACTTGACTGAGTCGGTTAGACGTTACGGAGAGATAAGCATCCAATAAACCAGCAACCATATCACGATACGAATCTGCGAGATCGCTCATACGAACGAGATGATCGTAAACGTTTCGATAGTAAAGAGTTTCTTCTTCTGTGATTAACGAGAACTCACCTCTGGAAAGCCGGTTCAACATTTCGCGCTGATAAACTGCAACACGGCGAACAGTCATTATATTTTTTTTCATATTCAGAATCTCGACCATAGACTGTTGGGTTGGAGAATGGAACACTTCATCCTCCATAGCGTCGATTGTCGAATCCAAGTTATCAAGGATTGGACTATAACTATCAACGATTTGATCAATGATTAGATGGAAAAGAAAATCAGGCCCTTTCCCAAGTGTCATAGGATTTTTTAATACCATCTGGGCAGCATAATTGATCGAGCGTTGAGGTTTGTAGTGATGAGTTACTAATAATTTCTTAGAAAGGAACGCGCTAACCTGGGATGTTTTAATCTCCATTCGCTTTCTTCCTTCATCCTCGAATACGACTGGTTCTACCGGATTGAAGATAATGAAAAGATGATCATCGAAATCCTCCACCTTAGGAAGATGACCTTCCTCCTCTTTCCCGTTCTGACAATCCTCGATTGCAAGTGGATGATAATCAAGTAGTGAAATTAGCAGTGTCTCTTCTTCAGCTTCCTGAGGATCTTCCATATCGACCCAGACTAATCCTTCGGGCTGCTGCAAGAATTGATTAAGTTCCTTGATATTCAGTTTCCTGATTGCATTGTTCAGATAATGATATATATTAATCATGATTTCATTCCCACTCGCCTAAGCAGGCTATGATAAATTATTATTTCAATTACAAATGTGTTACAAATTGAGACTTCTGAAATATTATTTTAATCACTGATGTTACGCAGAATTGATATTGGACTCATACAGAGAGCTATCGCTATGTCATTCCCTCTACGAGGTCGTAGACCGAATGCTCTTATCGGGAATCCAGAGCATAGCAACCGAGGTTCTGGATGCCCGCTTAAAACATGCGGGCATGACACCCATTTTTCTCAACTGTTGCGTAACATCAGTTAATCAATAAAAAAAACTATCAGGCTGATACTTCAGCGTGATCTCTGTCGAACGCTTGTCGGTGCGTGATTTTAAGTCAAGAAGTCATGGTTCGACAGGCTCACCATGACACCTATTTTATTTTTCAGATATCTCAAATTAACAATCTTTTGAACAAATTACAACCGTTTTTTCATTGTATCATTTTCTCATTTTTTCATTGAATCATTGTTAAACATTTGATTAACACATTATCTTTTATTAATTTTCAATAATAATTTAATTAACAGGAAGGAGATTCTCATGGTTTTAGCATCAGAAATTAAAGAAGGAACCGCAATTCAGCTTGATGGAAAATTGTATAAAGTACTTGAGGTTATTCGGCACGCTGGAAGCGGACAGATGCATGGTTTTATCGAGCTGAAGATGAAAGATTTAAAGTTCGGGCACTTAGCTGACCGTCGCTTTAAGCATTCGGATAGGTTTAATGATGTTGACCTTATCAAACGTCAAATGGAATATATTTATTCCGATTCCGATATACATTACTTCATGGACACCGAAACATTCAATCAGACAGGGGTTCCCAGGTCGGTAGTCGGACTAAGTGAGAAATTTTTAAAAGAAGGGATGAAAGCCACAGTTGAATTACTTGGTGAAGAAGCTGTTACTGTTCTGTTTCCAAAGATCGTAGAATTAAAGGTAACATCAACTGGTCCTGGGATTCGAGATGGTCAAGACAACACAATGAAACCTGCAACACTTGAGAATAGCATCGAAATTCAAGTGCCGCAATTTATTTTAACAGGCGATATAGTTCGTGTTGATACAGAAAAAATTAAGTATATTGATAGAGTTACAACAAAGAAAATATAACGTGGACATTAAAGAAAAACCTAATCATCGATTATACATCCAAATACTCAGGAAGCTTACCCCGGAACAGCGTCTGCGGAAAGCTATGGAACTTTCGGAATTGACGAAAGAACTTTTCAAAATTGGATTACGTAAACGATTCCCAGATTTGTCCGAGCAAGAATTCCATGCACTCTACCTCAAGAGATTATTAAAATGTCACAACAGGAATTACTAATACAAATTATACGGTTCCTCGAAGAAAATAAAATTGAGTATATGCTAACTGGCTCATACATTTCGAGCTTACAAGGCGAGCCCCGTTCCACGCACGATATAGACGTAATTATTGCACTTGATAAAAATGATACGGTTAAATTTCTTCATTCATTCCCTAAAGAAGATTATTATTTGGATGAACGAAGTATTCTTGATGCGATTGAGCGGCAATCCATGTTTAATGTTTTAGATTTACACGGAGGAGATAAAATCGATTTTTGGATTATTACAAACGATCCATTCGATCAATCGAGATTTTCCAGAAAAATTAAAGAAGAATTATTCGGCATAAAAATATTTGTCTCCACACCCGAAGATACAATCTTAATGAAGCTCAAATGGGCTAATCTCTCTGGTGGCAGTGAAAAACAATTTACAGATGCATTGAGAGTCTACGAGATTCAATATGAAAAACTCGACATGCAATACATCGAATATTGGATTAACCAACTACATCTTCAGGTATTATGGAAACGAATTCAACAAGAAGCATTACTCCCCTAACAACATTCATCATAAAATAAAACCACTATGCACACACAACAATCCACCAATCCATTAATCCACTATTCCATTCACCTCTTGCGGTTTCCAATTACTATCCTCTTCGGTTTATTATTTGTCTTCAATCTCCTACGTGCCGACGAAGGCATGTACCCTCTCAGTGAAATTCACAAGTTGGACCTCAAAGCGAAGGGCTTAAAAGTTTCGCCCAAAGATATTTACAATCCGGGAGGTGTCGGATTAATAGATGCAATTGTAAACATAGGTGGATGCACCGGGTCGTTCGTTTCATCTGATGGATTGATTCTTACTAATCATCATTGTGCATTCGGTGCAGCTCAACAGATTAGTACAAAAGAGAACGATTACATAACAAACGGCTTCCTCGCAAAAACAAGAGAAGAAGAAATTCAAGCAAAAGGATTTACAGTCAGAATTGTTGATTCTTACAAAGATGTTTCAAAAGCAATCCTCAGTGCTGTAAGTGATACGATGGATCTTGTTGGGCGGACAAAAGCGATCGACAAAAGAATCAAAGAGATCATTAGTGAAACAGAAAAACAGAATCCCGGTAAACGTGCCGAAGTATCGGAGATGTTCACTGGAAAATCGTACATGTTGTTTATCTACACATTCCTGAAAGATGTACGTGCCGTGTACATACCACCACGTGCAATAGGTGAGTTCGGTGGTGAAAACGATAACTGGATTTGGCCCCGGCACACGGGTGATTTCGCATTCATTCGTGCCTATGTTGCTCCCGATGGCTCACCTGCTGATTATTCGACAGACAACGTTCCTTATCATCCAAAAAAATATTTAAAAGTTGCGCCCGAAGGTGTTGACGAAGACGACCCGGTTTTTATCTTAGGTTATCCGGGAAGAACGTTCCGACATCGTACCTCGTACTTCCTTGCATTCGAAAAAGATATCAGAATGCCTTTCATTGCCGATCTATATGAGTGGCAAATCGCAACAATGGAAAACATAGGAAAAAATGACCGGATGACTGCAATTAAACTTGATGGAAGAATCAAGGGACTTGCAAACACTATGAAGAATTTCCGCGGCAAACTACAGGGATTAAAAAGATTAAATTTAGTTGAGAATAAACAAGTTGAGGAAAAAGAACTTCAACAGTTCATCAATGCTGATGTTAAGCGAAATGATTTGTACGGAACTATTCTTTCTGAAATTGAAAATATTTACCGGGAGATGCGATCTCAATCCGACTACGAACTCACACTCGATTATCTCCGACAAAGCTCGAACATTCTGAGTTTCGGTTACACTGTTTATGAAGCAGTACGCGAATTGAAGAAGCCAGACCTAGAGCGTGAATCGCCATACATGGAGCGCAACTTCGTCCGCACCAAAGAAGGTTTACAAATGACAGCGAAAAACTATTTTGAGCCGGTAGATAAAATCTTTTTTAAGAAAATGTTAATGCAAGCTGTAAAGCTACCACAAAATAATCGTATTCAAGCGGTGGATGACATCATTCAGGGTAACGATCCGGAAACCGCTATTGATCAATTCATCGGGAATGCATATAAAATAACAAAGTTCAACGATGATAAATTTTTGCTGGATGCGCTGACGAAATCACCTGAGGAGATAGACCAACTTAAGGATCCATTTATCGAGTTTGCGAAAGCGTTATATCCATCGTACCAGAAGCTCAAAGAAACCCGCCAGCGGCGTGAAGGAGCTCTTTCAAAACTATCAGCATTGTTTGTTGACGTAAAGCAGCAATTCCAGAAAAAAGATTTTATCCCCGATGCCAACAGCACGCTGCGATTAACATTCGGGCGAATAAAAGGATACTCCCTTGCCGATGCACTTTACGCTTCACCGATTACAACTGTAAAAGGCGTTATCGAGAAAACAACAGGAGAAGAACCATACATCACACCACAAAAACTCATTGAATTATACAAAGCAAAGAACTTCGGACGCTACATGCACAAGAAAAAGAAGGATGTACCGGTTGCGTTACTTTATAACCTGGATACAACGGGCGGCAACTCAGGAAGTCCACTGTTGAATGCAAAAGGTGAAGTGGTTGGTGTAAACTTTGATCGTGCATACGAAGCAACAATTAATGATTATGCATGGAGTGAAGATTACAGCCGCTCGATTGCAGTCGATATCCGATATGTCCTCTGGGTAACAGATAAATTTGCAGGTGCCGAGCATTTGCTGAAGGAGATGGGTATTAAATAGTTTAAGGAAGTGCTATTCACCTCCAGTTGTGATTCTCCCTTGAAAGTGAATCGCACGTAAATTTTAACTAACATAAATAATTAATCTTTTAACAATTAAACCAAGGAGGTTTATATGAAATACTTAATTACTTTTTACTGTTTGACAATGTTCTCGTTATGCTCAAAATCTCAGGATATAAATAAAGAACGGGAACGCTTCCCAATAAAAGAGAGATTTGGGCAAACCCACCTAGTGTCAAGTCAACTTGATAATGTCGTATAATATTCGTAGCTTTAGGTCAAAA
>JASEHD010000150.1:2648-6314 GCA_030019075.1 Bacteroidota bacterium | reverse complement strand
TGATATTACGTTGGTAGTTTTGAAAGCGATAATAAGATAATCGCAGGAATAAAAATGTGCGATTCACTTCTACATTTGATTATAGCGTTAAAGTGAGTCGCACATCTTCTTAGGTTGTAAAGGAAGACAACAAATATTATTTCATCAATATCATTTTTTTCACATTTATGAATCTGTTATCTCCATCTTCAACAGGGGTAGCGTTAATTTGATAAAAATAAACGCCAGTTGATAATTGAGATGCGTCGAAGGAGATGATATTTCTACCATCTTCGCATTGCTCTTGATCGATCAACACTGCCACTTCTTGACCTAAAACATTATAAATCTTTAAAGTAACGATAGATTCCAACGGTAAATAATATTCTATATTTGTAACAAGATTGAATGGATTAGGATAGTTCTGATATAGGTGATATTTCTCTGGTTGTTCTTGAGTAAATCCGGGTTCATACTTCATTACTTGAGGGATAGTTGAAGTATCACGCTTGAGATAGTGTACATCAACCAAGCGTACAAGCGATTTGATACGAAGCGGTTTGTTAGAAATAGTATCCATAGGTGCTACAAACGCTCGGTTAAATTTTGTGATTACCGAATCTAAAATATCGAAGAATGCTTGTGAATATCCAAGTGTTTTTCCGAGTGTTAATGCAGTATCAGCCATTCCCAGAATCTGTCTGATAGATTTATTATTACACGGATTTGAGCTATCCATTTTATCGATATATAAAAGATCACCCAAACCTAATGTAGTAATACCCATGTCGCTTGCTGCAAGATTTGTTCTGGCAGTCATCACAGCGCTCGATAAACGATTTCCATAACGTCTATGAGCGAAATGATATTTCTTTTCTCCTTTATGAGTTAGGTATGAGGCAGCTCTGGGTTGATCTCCATAAACAAAAGTTCTTGAAAGCATTTTTAAATACTTAGTAGGAGTTCTAAACCAAGCATAATCTTTAGCGCTGTCGGATCTATCTACCCCAATTACTAATCCTTCAGGAAGAATTCCACCTCCTGTGAATACACTATCACGAACATTACCTGCGCTAGGCATACGATATTTACCGCGGTACAGACGAGTGCTAACTGATTTCTTTGAATAATCAGATGTTGAAAATGTTCTATAAGCAATTGTATCACCAAGATAAAAATTACCGAAATCAAAACCGGATGTATCTCTACCTCCAATTAGTATAACTTCATATATAGGGGGTGCATTTGGTTTTGTTTGTCTCCATCCATCTTTAACTATTTGTTGAATATAGTACTTCCCCGGATCTAAATTAATGAACTCATATGAACCACTTGCGTTAGTCGTGGTTGTATCCATCCACCCCGAAGGATATTCAATAACCATTTTCCAATTTCTTAATCCTTCATCACCGAAATCATTTATACCATTTTCATTGTGATCATAGAAAATATTTCCTGAAAGTACTCTTTTCTTCGCATTCCCGAAATTAATGTGTTGAATATTTGAGAATTCCATCACATTCACAGTGTGTACCTGATTTGGCGGGTAAGTCTGGACCCAATTTGGTTCGACATCTTCAGTAATTGTCCATTGACCATATTCTCCAGGACCGAATATAAATTCGTAAAATCCCGAAGCACCTGTAATTTCAGTTTTGGCTGTTCCATTTCTGTAAGCTATTATTAACCAGTTCGATACCGGGGGCTCATCACTATCCCAAATTCCATCTCCATTATAATCATGAAATTTATATCCTGAAACTTTTCCGCCATAGAAATTACCAAAACTTAAATCATTCCGATAAATTCCTGAACTAACAAAAATAACATAATTGAATGTATCGGGATATGTTTGCAACCAACCGGGTTTCAATACTTCTGATATTGTCCATTCACCGTACTCCGTTGTATTGAAGACAAATTCGTAAAGACCTTGAGCGTCTGTAGTATCATATCTAATATTATTATCTTTAACTGCTTTAATGACCCAACCAGATAAAGCCGGCTCATTGAGAGTATCCCAAACGACATTAACATTTCTATCTAAAAATTTATATCCCGATAGTTTGGTAGCTTCAAAGTTTCCAAAGTTTTTCTCATCAGCAGTAAAACCCGAATGTATATTTATTATGTATGCACCTGTTCCACCTGGCGCGGTTTGGTACCAACCATTTTTCATAACCTCTTTAATTTCCCAGTCTCCAGCGTGTATTGAGTTGAATGTAAATTGGTAATAACCATTTGCGTCAGTTGTTAGATTGAGTTCTATATCATTTTTCTTGGCAATTATTTCCCAGTCGCGAAGAACAGGCTCTCCTGGTTGCTGCCAGACTCCATCACCATTGATATCGTTGAATTTATAGCCGAATATTGTTACGGTCTTGAAATTTCCAAAATGTAAAGTTGTATCCATTTGGGATTCAATTAAAACGGTATAATCTGGAGTCGTGCGTTCCCAGCCAATTTGGTTAGTTTCAGTAACTTGCCAAATTCCTGTTTCAGTTGAATCAAATAATAATTCGTAATAACCGATAGGATCAGTCAATACTGTCTTTGTCAACACACCTTTAGATGCAGTGATTTGCCAATCTGCCATCGTTGGCTCGATACCTGATTGCCAAATTCCATCGCCATTCAGATCATTATATTTTCTGCCACGAATGATAGCTGGCTGGAAAATCACGGATATTCTTACTACCGCTTCGTTGCTTTCATAAACACTATCTCTTGCTGTAAAAATTATAGAATCAATTCCATTGAAATTATAATTTGGACTATAGAGGAGTGTTCCATGAGTCGAATCAAAATTATTATAAGTACCATTTTGTGGGAGTGATTTTATTTTATATATAAGTGAATCATAGTCTGCATCAAAAGCAGTTAGTGAAATCAATAAATCTCGATTTATGGAAGTAGAGATAGACATATCATATGCTACCGGTGCATCATTCACAGGTGTTACCGTTATCCGTACTGTCGCTGTGTTGCTATTGGTTGTTCCATCATTTACTACAAACTTTATACTATCCGATCCATTGTAATTCAAATTAGGTTTGTACTTTAATGATGGCGGTGTTCCTATCAATACCCCTCTCTGCGGCTGCTGTGTTATTGAGTATGTTACCGGACTTCCTTCCACAGGATCATCTCCACGAATCGTGAACGTTACCGAATCATCTTCTGCTACCGTTATCGTTGTGTCGTATGCTACCGGCGGATCGTTTACTGCATTTATCGTGAACCTGACTTTCGCTGTGTTACTGTACAATGTTCCATCATGCACTCTGAACGATAAACTGTCAGTTCCGTTATAATTCAATTTCGGTGTGTATGTTAAATTCGGAACTGTCCCGGTCAATGTTCCATTCTTTGTGCTGTCTACTATATGATACGTCAGCGGATTTCCATCTACATCACTGCCACGAATTGTGAATGCTTTTGGTATATCTTCATTCGTTGTTAACAGTGTGTCATATGCTACCGGTGCATCATTCACAGGTGTTACCGTTATCCGTACTGTCGCTGTGTTGCTATTGGTTGTTCCATCATTTACTACAAACTTTATACTATCCGATCCATTGTAATTCAAATTAGGTTTGTACTTTAATGATGGCGGTGTTCCTATCAATACCCCTCTCTGCGGCTGCTGTGTTATTGAGTATGTTACCGGACTTCCTTCCACAGGAT
>JASEHD010000150.1:0-2548 GCA_030019075.1 Bacteroidota bacterium | reverse complement strand
TCATCTTCTGCTACCGTTATCGTTGTGTCGTATGCTACCGGCGGATCGTTTACTGGAGACACATTTATCGATACAGTTGCGAAGTTGCTATTATCATTGTTCGGATCTTTAGCTTTGTATGTAAATGAAAATCCACCAGGAGTGTTCACCGAATTCAAATTTAGGTTAGGTAAAAATCTTACTGTTCGTCCATCGGGCCTTAACTCAATCGTTCCGTTAATAGGACTACCTGTTTGGTAAACAAGTAATTCATTATTTGGATTGTCTGGATCAGTATCATTTGCTATGACATCAATATCAACATAAGTATCCTCATTAGTTGATGCATTATCGTTAACAGCATTAGGAGGATAATTAAGTGTATTCGATGAACCAGTCCATCGCGAAAAACTATTTACACCTGTCAATGAAACCTTATTATTATCGATATCAACAACGCCGCCTTGATTCGCAAAACCACTCCCTAATGTACTTTTCCAAAGTTTTAATTGATTTTCAGTATTACCATTTAATTCATCATCCCTGTAATAAAATGTTAAAGTTGCACCAAGACCAGAGTTGTTGGTTGGAGTTATATCAAAATACCGAAGTATTGATTGGTTGCCACCGCCACCTATGGATGTGCCGGTATATCGAATCACGAATGTAGAACCCGCCGCACTTCCTAAAGGATTGATTTCCAATCCAATACCACCAAAAGAATTGTACGAGTCAAGCGTTCTAGTTGTACTAACTTTACCAATGATTTTATTTGATGTTGATTCGATTAAATTTGCATTTTCGCCTAATTGAAGAAAATACGATTGAGTTGTAAGATTGCCATTATTTAAATTAATATTGTTAGAGACATTGATATTTGCATTTAATGAAAATCCAGAAGAATTATTTAATATGAGGTTATAAAAACTTGTATTGCCGAATGATTGAGATTTATTCAAAGTTACTGTGGAAGTTCCAGCAATGAAGCTCCCCTGATTGACCCAATTTCCAGATACAATAATATCGCTACCATTAGCGTAGAATGCACCGGAATTTATTGAAAGATTACCGTTAACAATTAATTGTCGATCACTACCCGTACTAAAATTACCCGAATTTAAACTAAAATTATTTGTTAAATTTATATTGCCATTAAGAGTAACAGTAGAACCAGTGTTTGCAATCGTCAGATTATAAAAGGTAGTTGGATCGATAGTTTGTGGGCTCGTTCCATTGAACGTAATCGTAGAATTATTGTGAGTAAATGTACCTATTCTTACTAAGTTCCCTCCAATTGAGTGCGTAAAATTACCGGCATTGAAAGTTGTATTAACACCAATATTTATATTTCCATTGATCGTTAAACTACTCGATGCATTTGCAACAGTTGCGGTTCCAATACCTTTAGCGATAGTAAAATTACCCCTAACAGTCAATGGAGTTGCAGGAAAGGTTTTAGTTGCTATAGCCGAGTCACTTCGTAGCTCAAGGTTTCCATAACCTCCGGATAGATGTGATATGGTTTGATTTCTCCCACCATAAATTATTGTACTAGTCGAACCGATTGATAAATTCCAACTAGTAGGTAAGCTAGTTTCACCGGTTAAACTAAATGTTGTACCATTTGCTACCTCGAATGTTTTACTCAAAGTACCAGCAATGTCATAGCCGGCATTATTAAATCTCCCTGTCTGGATTCTTATATCACCAGTAACATTGGAAGTCGATACCATCCCTCCAAGTGTTGCGCCCGCAGCGCTAGTGTTATTTAGGTAGATATGATGGTATTGAAAGCTTGTTCCCATCCTAACAGTTTGAGGAACTGTTGCTGTATAATTGAAAATACTTCCATTGCCTGAGGTTAGAGTCCCTTTACTCGAATCTCCAGCAGCACTAAAGATACGGTATAAATTAATCCTTCCAGTGCCGGCATCAACTATGATCCGTGCATTTGAAATCGTGTTTTCGAAAATGAAATCGCGGTTAATGGAAAGTGTACCGCTGCTTATAGTAATTTTTGCCCTTCTCGTATCTGCCCCCCCAGATGCTGCGCGTAATGTAAGGTTTTGTGTAACCGTCATCGACCCAGCACCAATATTCAAATTTATTGTTGTAGCATTTGCTGAAGGACCGATAACCAATACATTTCTTGAAACATTAAGAGTACTTGTTGATGTAGAAAATACTAAAGAAGTATTTGCACTTCCACTGTTCGAATTCAGATTAAGTGCGGCGCAAGTTTCATTCCTATTATTCGCAATTGTTACAGTTCTACCTGCAGGTATGTTGACAGAATCCAATGTCCCTGGAAAAATTCCTACACCGGTTCCCCAAGTCGTATTTGAATTCCAGTTTCCATCAGCAACCGCTGTAAAAGTGCTTTGTGAAAAAGAAGATTCATACGATAATAAAAGTGATATCGCAATAACCCAAAGTGTTTTTCTATCAATGCACATATTTACTCCTTTATATATGTTATTTTTTTTATTACCTCAGGAAAAGGCAGAACCAACATTTAATAACTGATGTTACGCAAACAGAACTTTTTTAGACAAACGGATCGGTTGCA
>JASEHD010000014.1 GCA_030019075.1 Bacteroidota bacterium | reverse complement strand
ATGAAATATTTGAACCCGAAGAAGCAAAAAAAATATGGGATAGATTTGAATTTGTTTATACACCAAAGCATGGCAGTTGGCTCAATATGGCAGAAATAGAATTACATGTATTAAACGGACAGTGCTTAAACAGGCATATCTCAACGATGGAAAAAATCAAAGAAGAAGTTGAGGCGTGGCAATCAAATAGAGATAATAAAAACGCCAAAATAAACTGGCAGTTTACAACCAAAGATGCAAGGGTGAAACTTAAAAGATTATATCCGTCAATTCATGGCTAACACAACACTAGAAACCAGGTCTCCACTAAGCGGGAAAAATATATCACTGGTTCTCAAGTTTGGCGATGAGTGTTTGGAATTGTGCAAGATACGTGGGTAAACGTTTATAAACATCATCTGCAAAGCTTTCGTCATAAGTATGAACAGTTAGATTTCTATCCTCCATCATTATTCATAAGCTTTTCTTAAACATTCTTTTGGTGATCTGCACGGGATTCCTTCTTCACGGAGAACCATCTGAAGAGATTTCCAAGCTAATTCTACAGTAAACTCAAATCGCTTAATTGCAGAATCACGATTAGCGATTGTTTTTTGCTGCGTCAAAATCTCATCAAGTCTGCTTATTGATTTATTAAATGAATTAAACCCAGATTGTTCAATAGAGATAAATTCCTAATGACCGTCATTAGAAAAAAACGTAACTAACTCGTTTTATTTCAGTCAGTTACAGCTATTGATTGTCCAATAAATTTTCACATTTATATTTAAGAAAATCTTTAACCATTCATTTCTATAAATTGATGTAATATATCAGTTTATCTTACATTATAGCCCTCTAATGACAAATCTGGGTTAAATATTTCATTCATTTGATAATATCCTGCTAGATTTTAAAACATTCGTTCTAAAAGTTTCATCCTTTGAAAACAGATCAACGATATCGATTTTTCGTAATGTCTTCAACGATTCTATTCGATCTAAAATTTTTGCCATCACTGACCAGTCAACTTGTTTTTTACCTAATACACCAATGTCAATACCTGAAGTAGGCAATGCATTTCCTTTCATCCACGATCCGAATAAGTAAATTTTGTAATCATCCGATAGATATATTCTTAAAATATTGATGACTTCTTTTATTATTAAGTCTATATTCATACCATAAAATAATAAATATCAAATCCATTGACAACAATACAAGGTAGTAAGAACAACTCAACCTTGCGAAGGTTTGAAACCTTCGCAAAGTTCACCAAAATCTAATGTACGTTCTTCAATATCGCTAACAAGTAGTTCCAGAACTTCTCAACCGTATCAATGTATATCTTCTCGTCGGGTGAGTGAACTGCTTCGAGCGTTGGACCAAAAGAGATCATATCCATCCCTGGATATTTTTCACCGATGATACCGCACTCGAGACCTGCGTGTATTGCTTTCACATGCGGTTCCTTGCCTGAGAGTGATTTGTACGTTTCCTTTGCATGTTTTAAAATCGGCGACTCGAGATTCGGTTTCCATCCAGGATAACCAACGGATGGCTCAACCTTCGCATCACCCAGATCGAATATAGAAGCAACCGTTTGACAGATTTCTAATTTCTCCGATTCAACGGAACTTCGTTGACTTGTTGAAACCACTATTGCTTTGCTTGTTGTGTTAATAACACCAACATTAGTTGATGTTTCAACCAATCCAGGAATATCAGCGCTCATCTTGATGACACCGTGCGGTAAACCAGCTATCGTTCGAAGAAATTTCTTCTGCTGAGCTTTCTTGATTACTTTCGCTTTCTTCTCACGCGGCTTATCGATCATACTGATCATTAAATCGGGGTCAACGGTAGCGAGCTCTGCTTTTATCGTTTCGTTGTATTCTGCAACAATCTTCTTTGCCTTATTTAAATTTTTCTTCGGCAAATAAATAAACGCAACGCACTCGCGCGGTATTGCATTGCGCTTGTTTCCGCCGTTGATAGCTGAGAGTTTAGAGCCGAGAGCAGAGAGCTCGATTAGAACTCTGTTCATAATTTTAATTGCATTGCCGCGACCTTTATCAATCTCAAGTCCAGAGTGACCACCCTTCAACCCTTTAACACTAACTTCAGCAGCAACCATAGGGGCAGAGACTTTCTCAAATGTTACTTTCCATGTGCCAAGAGTATCTTTTCCACCCGAGCATCCAACGTAAATTGCACCTTCTTCTTCCGAGTCGAGGTTGAGAAGTGTTTTACTTTGCACAAAACCGGGCTGAAGATTGTTTGCACCTGTCAATCCGGTTTCTTCATCGATTGTAAATAAAAACTCGAGTGGACCATGCTGAAGCGATTTATCTTCCATGAGGGCAAGGTTAGTAGCAACCGCGATTCCATTATCAGCACCAAGCGTCGTTCCGTTTGCCATTATTACATTCCCTTTACGGACAAGCTCGATGGGATCTTTCATGAAGTCATGTACTTTATCGGCATTCTTTTCGCAAACCATATCGAGATGACCTTGCAGACAAATGCTTTTTTTATTCTCAAATCCGGATGAAGCTGGTTTTTTGACAAGCACGGTTCCAAATTTATCCTGCTTTGCTTCCAAGCCGAATTTCTTTGCAGTATCGTAAACATATTTCGATATTGCGGCTTCGTTCTTCGAGCCGTGAGGAATCTTCGCTATCTCGGCAAAGTATTTCCAAACAAGCTCTGGTTTTAATCCTTCTATTGCGTTTGACATAATATTTTCCTTAAATAATAATTAAATTTATAATAGTCTTTTTTGTTTTTCTAAACCAAGTTTACTGCGGATGAATTTACGAACTATCTTTGCCGCTTCTACAGCTTCTTTAATATTTAAACGAGACAACTCTTCTCCCGGATATCGAAATTCTACCGCGTATGGTTCCAAGGTTTTTAAATATTTGTGGAGAACATTAAATTCCTTATCAACCTTCAAACACAACGGTAAAATTACCAATGTTAAATCATGCGTTTTCGAGAAGACAATATTGTTTTCGACCAAAAATCCTTTTAAATATTTCTCAGCGCTTTGTTGACACGCAAAACAAATTAGATGTGCGAATTTTAGAGATCGCTTTTTTGAAAGTTCTACAGCTCCCTGAAAATCACCTTCTGCTTTGTCGGTCCATTTTTCTGCATCAGCGTGCATAAAGAATCTTACCTTCTCGTGCGATTTCCTGGATAAACCAATCTCGACCCCTCAATGCCTTGTTATACTCTTGCGGTGTCCTTGTAACAACATCAAGGCCAAATCCATTTTCCTTAATTGTACTTCGTACAAATCGATTTCTTTCAACAGAGGTACCCGGTAAATCCACCACTACAAAAATATCCAAATCGCTATCCTTTTTCGGTTTTCCTCTTCCGTATGAACCGAAAAGAATTACCAACTCTGGATTGCAGGCATCAACAATCTCTTTTACAATATTTTTTATAGTCTTTTTAGAAACCATGTTAAGTATTAAATTTTACACAATCACCACGATAAAGGTGTTGTATAAATTTTGCAACTCTATCAACAGCCGGTTCGGCTTCGGCACCAAATTTCAGCCGAAGCCGTTCGACTATCTCGTTTACTGTTATTCGTCCGTCAATTTGTTTCCAAACAAAACTGCCGTATTCATCTAACTTAACTTTAAAATATTTCTTTTTAATCAACGGCTGAAGATATTTACCTAAAATTTTATCTCTGAATTTGGGGATCAGCAAAGTAACTTTTGCTCCTTGATCTTCCTCGAATTCAAACATACGAACTGGTTTGAGATCGAGCAAGTTAAAATTATCAAATTCAGACTTCTTTTTACTAAATATCTTCATCCGCTTTATTTACTATATTATTGCCGATGGTGGTGCTGGTTCATCAGCTTTGCCGGCATTCTTTACGGGTATTTGTATTAAAATCCATGCTATAAATGCAAACACTCCCAAACTTATTAAGAATGTTGGTTTGGCAAAGAACGCAAAGAGTTGAATTTCGCCGAAGGCAAAACCAGCGAACAATAATCCAATTAATGCTTCGCCAGCAATTAACCCGGCAGCAAGCAAGATTCCTGTATTTTCAACACGAGCTTTTTGAGCATCGTTGAATTGTCGTTTTGCATTAATTCGTTCAACGATCCCTTTTATCAAACCGCCAACAAAAATTGCAAATGTTGTAGCCAGAGGTAGATACATACCGACCGATACGAGCATCGGGCTGCGAACCTGCATCAGAATAAAACCAAATCCCATAAGCATACCGACAATGATGAGTGGCCAAGCCATTTCGCCACCAACAATCCCGGTGGATAGCATCGCCATCAAACTCGCTTGAGGTGCAGGAAGGACAGGACCACCGAAACCACCTTCGTACGGTGGGTCAGCCATTTTACCAGCATTAATATCGCCTTGATGTAAAATAACTAATGGGATGAACATTACTGCAGATGAAACTAATGCACCAATGATATTTCCTGATTGCATCTTCCAAGGTGTACCGCCTAAAATGTGTCCAACTTTTAAATCCTGCAACATTTCACCAGCTACTGCGGCAGCTACACAAACTACTGCAGCAACACCTAGTACAGCGGCAATACCTTGTACTCCGCTCATACCAAGTGCAACCATCAATAATGCAGCAACTATTAGTGTTGATAATGTTAAACCGCTGATAGGGTTATTCGATGAACCGATGATACCGACTAAATAACCCGAAACAGCGGCAAAGAAAAATCCAGCTATTATCATTACAACAGTTGCAACTAATGCAGCAACTACATCTTGTGCAAAATAGTTATAGATAAAAAATGTTCCGATTGCCGCTATGCCAATACCAACTAATACCCAATTAAAACTTAAATCTTTTTCTGTTCGTATAGATACGTGTTCGCCAGTAGCAGCTTTCTTTACATCCGAAATCGAACGTGAGATACCGGTTATCAGACTTTTCCTCATTCTGAAGAGTGTATAACCTGCTCCTACTAACATACCACCGATAGCAATTGGACGAACAATAAATTTCCAGATTTCAGTCATCTGGAAAATCGGGTCTTGAACCCGTTCGGTAGCTTTTTCGATTGAGATTTGACTTGCAGCCGCCAATTGGGAAGCCCAAGCTTCTAAATTGATGTAAGGTCCTAAGAAATAGTAAATTATCGGTGTTAACAATCCCCAAGCTAAAAGTCCACCACTAAAATTGAGAGAAGCTAACTTGGGTCCGATAATGTAACCGACACCTAAATAAGCCGGTTTAACTGCCGGAGAGCTGAGTAATAGTCCACCCTTTGCAGTTAAGGCAGTACCTTTAATTGTGGTTTCAAAAAATTGCACAAACGAAGCCCAACCGGAAGCAAACAATTTGAATTCTCCTAATGCTTTAATTATAGCACCAATACCCATTGCGGAAAATAAGAATTTTGCACCTCCGCCACCTTTTTGCCCGGCTTTGTGAATTTCGCCAGCGGCAACAGATTCAGGAAATGGTAATTCCACATCCTCGACCATTACTTTTCTTAAAAGCGCCACGAACATTATACCCAACAAGCCGCCTGCAAACATAATTGCTACTGAAATAAGAAAATTTTCTACAGTAGCAAATGAGGAATTGTTATCGGGATGCCAAATTTTTGCAATATAAAAAGCTGGAATTGTAAAAATCGCTCCAGCCGCTACTGACTCACCTATTGAACCTATAGTACGTGCAAAATTTTCTTCAAGTATCGAACCTTTCATTATTCGCAGCATCGCCATTCCGATAACTGCTGCCGGATATGTTGCCGCTATTGTCATACCGGCTTTTAAACCCAGGTATGCATTAGCAGCACCTAAAACGACAGTCATTATGAGTCCGAGGATCAACGCCCGTATTGTAAACTCTTTCATATCAGTTTCTATCGGGACATATGGTTTATATTTTAATCCTGGCCCACCAGATTTTATTTCAGCCATTGAAATCTCCTTTAATTATTGATTATTTATTTAATACATTACTTACTATTTCGATGGAATAATGCTTTTAAAACATATCCTGCAATTTGTGGATTTTCTTTAAAGCGGCGAATGGAATACCTGTACCAATGTTCTCCGAACGGAACGTATACACGCATCCGATGCCCGTCTCTCACAATCTTAGTTCTTAACTCATCTCGAACCCCAAGCAGCATCTGGAATTCGTATTCATGTTTTTGCAGCTTCATAGATTGAATGATGCGGTACGCGGCATCAACTAAAATATCATCATGTGTTGCAATACCAATATATGCTTTTTTTTCTAACATCTTCTTCATCACTTGGATGAAGTTCTGATTGATTTCATCATGTCCTTTAAATGCAATCTCTGCTGGCTCTACATAAATCCCTTTACACAATCGAAAGTGTCCGAGCCCATCTTTGATTAGTTGATCTGTATCATTTTCGGTTCTACGCAAATATGCTTGAAAAACAATTCCGCAATTGTTAAAATCTTTTCGTATCTGTCTGTACACCCAAATTGTATCATCAGTTGTTGGAGAATCTTCCATGTCAATACGAACGAAGTTGTTCATCTCTTTTGCTTTCGACACAATCATTCGAACATTTTCCAAACAAAAATTTTTGTCAAGCGCCAAACCAAGTTGAGTTAGTTTGATAGAAACATTCGAATCTAATTTTTCTTTTTGAATAATAGGAAACAATTCAAGGATTGCATTCCGCGCCGATATGGCTTCCTCTTTGGTTGTTATAGCTTCACCTAAAACATCGAGTGTCGCTATGCAGCCCTTTGAGTTCAGTTCTTTTACAACTCGTACAGCATCCGATAATTTATCACCAGCAATATACCGATTGGCAAATTTCCGAACAATGGGTTTAGGAATTGCCGGAAGTACCGTAACGATTAGCTTATTTAATAGATTCATTAACTAATATTGAGGCGGATTTATCGAAAATTAGAAAAAATTAGCTTTGTGAATATAGGCAAGGATTGCATAAAAATCAAGCTAAATTACACAAAGATCAAATTCACCAACCATACAGACATTAAAATCCCAACTATGCGTACCATAGTTGATTATCTATGTTTTTATGTTGTGAAAAGAAACGAACTAATTTCTGAGCAGAAGCGTACACGTCCCGTTTGCGGGAGAGAACTATGATCCCATAGTGATGAATTTCATTTTGTATGTACTTTGAATACATATTTTCAAAATCTACTCTGTTGTGTGTAATAAAAATGCATTTTAATGAAATCGCTTTTTTCAGATTGTCTTCGTCACTTTTTCCAAGCATTTCTACATCTTTTGTAGCGATTGCATCAATGCTTCTGGCTCGTAATAAAACTGCAATCAGTACCGAGACATCTTCATCAAGGTAAACGCGTACCACTTAATTCCCCAGGGACAGAATTATTCTTAATGAACTTTTCGATTTCCTCCTTGTGGTCATTATAATAACAAAGAGCATCAAAAATTTGAGATAGCGAAAGATGAGGCATATGAGTAAGAATTTCTTCCGGTTGGGCGCCCATTAGCCAAAGTTCAGCAATAGCGCGTACAGAAACGCTAGTTCCCTTAATAATTGGTTCTCCTGTACTTTCTTTACGCGTAATGTGGAAATGTTCAATAATTGTTTTATCCATAAATACCCAAATAATTAATTATGATTGTATTCTTATAATAATAATATATATTACCGCTGTCAAGTAAATAATTTTATCCAAAGATAAGATTAACCAACCATACCGACATTAAAATCCCAACAATATCTGCAATTATGCCTGCTGGTACAGCTTGACGAGTTTTCTGAATACTAACCGAACCGAAGTAAATAGCAAGCACATAAAAAGTTGTTTCACCGCTTCCCATCATAACGGATACCATTCTGCCAATGAGTGAATCGGCACCATGAGTATTGATAATCTCCGACATAACTCCGAGAGCCCCACTCCCCGAAAGCGGACGCATCATTGCCATCGGCAGTGCTTCTGCCGGCATACCAATTAGATTTGTAATTGGTGAAAGAACGAATGCTAGAATTTCCATAGCGCCACCCGCACGGAAAATCCCGATTGCAACGAGCATTGCAACGAGGTACGGAATGATCCTAACTCCGACATTGAAACCTTCCTTAGCACCCTCGACGAATGCTTCGTAGATTTTTACTTTCTTGATTGTCCCGTAGATTACAATAAAGAATATCAACGCCGGAATAGCGATGATTGAGAGTGTGCTGATTATGTTAATGAGTAATTCCATGGTTAGCATAGAACTTAGAGGACAGAGGTTAGAGTATTTTTAATTTTGTGATTTAATGATCTTGAAAAACCTGAAACCATTTTGCTGATTTCTTCAAGCTCATTTCTTAGATTATTTTTTTGATCCTCATTTATATATTTCCTCCGACAAGCAATGATTAACATATTTACTGTTTCGAAAATCGAACGATGGGTGTAATTAAGGAATTGGGTAAAATCCCTTTTTGAAGAACTGCCAGATCCTTCTGCGATATTATTCGAAATCGAAAGCACAGCACCCCGTAATTGGTCCGCAAATCTGTAATGATGTTTGCTTTCAATAATATCGGCAATATTAAATATCTCATCAGTAATCTGAATTGACCTTTTCCATATCTCAAGATTTTCAAATCGAAACATAATCCTTTCTCCTATTAAAATTGAAATAAATTGTTCAACAATCTTTCCATGTCACTCTACGCTCTATGCCCTACGCTCTCAGCTAAGCTGTCTCTTAAAAATCCGCAATCTCGCCATGAGCTTCACCGTAATCACACCCACAACCGTACTAATCGCAGTTGCAACAATCACTAGTCCGAGTATTTCAGTCGGGTTTACCGAGCCAGATGCTGCTCTAATTGCAATTACAGTTGCAGGTATCAATTGTACATTACTCGTATTGATTACAAGAAACGTACACATCGCGTCGGTTGCTGTGCCAATTTTTTTGTTGAGTTTGTTCAGCTCTTCCATTGCTTTCAAGCCGAGTGGTGTAGCGGCGTTTGCAAGTCCAAGCATGTTAGCAGAGATATTCATTATCATTGCACCCATCGCGGGATGATCGGCTGGGACATCCGGGAATAATCGAGTCGTGATCGGCTTGAGCATTCCTGCAAGTTTAGCAACCAAACCAGATTGCTCGGCAATCTTCATAATCCCAAGCCAAAGCGCCATGATACCGATGAGTCCGATTGCAAGTTCGACGGCTATCTTCGCATATTTGATGATGCCTTCATTTGTAACTTTATTAAGTTTAACAAATTTGACAGGATCAAACGTCATTGTTGCAGGGAATTTTAGTCCACTGATACTCTCCCACTTAACATGAGCGAGGAGATAATTGTTATTTTTTTGTGCTTTGAAAATTTCTCGCCACAGAGGTGGTGTGTTTTCATCTACAGAAATATGGAGCACCCCAGAATGTTCATTTCCAACAAGCAGTTCAGCATTTTGAATAATCCCAAGTTCCTCAGAGTAAATCAATGTGCAAGGATATTTCTTTGATTTATCAAGCGGGATTGTTGGATTGTTGGAAAGACGGATTGAAACTGTCGATATTTCACCATTCTGGTATTTATTCGTAGAGATGTCCCACCAATCGCTTAGAACAGCCACCAAGATTCCAATAACAATGAGTGAGAGCCAAATATAATTGAGCATACCCTTTTTCCTTTTGCATTTTTAATTTTGCATTGGTAATGTGTTAATATAGCAGATTCTCATCGACTTGTCAACTGCATTTAACAAATTACCCTCCACTAATTCATTATCCCCCCAATACTCCAAAAATCCATCCCTCCATTACTCCATCTCGCTTGTTTGCACAACTCCCAAATTTACCCTATCTTAAAAACAAAATTAATCTACATTTAACCGCAGCAAATCAGATAATAATCTCAATAGGAACAATTTTTATGACTATTCAAACACAAAGATCGTGGGCTGAACCGTTTAAAATTAAAATGGTAGAGCCACTCAAGATGACAACCAAACCAGAAAGGGAAAAAGCACTTAAAGAAGCAGGATATAATACATTTCTTCTGAGATCGGAAGACGTTTACATCGACCTGCTCACAGATAGTGGAACAAATGCGATGAGCGAGCATCAATGGGCAGGACTTATGCTTGGCGACGAAGCTTACGCCGGCAGCAGAAATTTTTTCCACCTTGAGGATGCTATTAAAAAACATTATGGATACAAATATCTCGTCCCAACACATCAGGGGCGCGGGGCTGAACATCTCATCTCAAAAATCATGATTAAACCCGGAGACTTCATTCCCGGGAATATGTATTTCACAACAACACGATTGCATCAGGAACTGGCGGGCGGAACTTTCATTGATGTGATTGTTGATGAAGCACACGACACATCAAACAAAAATCCGTTCAAGGGAAATATAGATTTACAAAAATTGGAAAATATAATTAAAAAAGCAGGTGCGAAGAAAATTCCCTACGTCAGTATTGCAGGGACAGTAAACATGGCGGGCGGACAACCATTCTCGATGAAAAACCTGAAACAGGTAAGAGAGCTAACGGATAAGCACGGGATAAAAATAATTTTTGACGCAACCCGCGCTATCGAAAATGCATACTTTATCAAATTACGGGAAGATGGCTACCAAAACAAAACCATTCCCGATATTTTACTCGAAATGTGCTCGTACACAGATGGTGCCACGATGAGCGCAAAAAAAGATCTGCTTGTGAACATCGGCGGTTTTCTTGCATTAAACGACGGGGATATTTTCGAAGAAGCACGCAACATGGTTGTAATATATGAAGGGCTTCACACATACGGTGGTTTAGCCGGACGCGATATGGAAGCGATGGCACGCGGTATCGAAGAAGCGGTTTTGTTCGACCATATTCGGGCAAGAGTCGGACAGGTAGAATACGTCGGTAACAAGCTCCTTGAAGCGGGCGTGCCGATTGTAGAACCGATAGGCGGACATGCGATATTTTTAGATGCAAAGCAGTTCTTTTCACAGATACCACAAACAGAATTTCCTGCACAAACACTCGCCGCTGAAATTTATCTCGATTCAGGTGTGCGAACGATGGAGCGAGGAATAGTATCGGCTGGAAGGAATAAAGACACCGGCGATCACTATTATCCGAAACTTGAGCTGGTACGTGTAACTTTTCCGCGGCGTGTTTACACACAAGCACATTGTGATGTAACCGCTGAATCGATTATTGATGTATTCGAACGAAGACAATCCATCAAAGGAATGAAGATGGTTTACGAGCCAAAATACTTAAGATTCTTCCAAGCGAGATTTGAAAGATTATAAATGCGTATCTGTAATATTATTCTTAGTTTTTGGTTTTTGGTTTTAGTTCATCAGTTGCTGGTTATAGTTTGTGGATACATCGTCCCTTGTATTAACGCAAACTATCGGTATACGCATTAGTAGGATTCATCATAAAAAAAGATTGCGGCGGTTTCGTTAATATCGGAATCGCTGCTTCTGTTTGCACAACTCCCAAAATTCAGCTATCTTTTAAAGATTTCAGATTGCAGATTGCAGATTTTAGTTATCATTAACTGGTAAAAAATCAAATTTCAAGACGTTTCCATGAAAGAGAAAATATTATTCATGTCATTCTCTAAGCTCTTCGCTCTATGCTCTTTGCTCTTGGCTCTTAGCTCTTCGCTCTTCGCTCAGGAAAAAGAAAACTCCGAGTTCAAGCTCGCAATTGGTTTGTACAACGACGGTATGTACGATTTAGCGGCTGAGCAGTTTAAAAATTTCATCAACGCATATCCGAACACGTCGAATGGGATTGAAGCCCGTTTCTATCTCGGCAACACGCAAATGAAGCTGAAGCGGTACGACGAAGCCCGGATTACATTTCAGAATTTTGCACTCGCATACATTGAACATCCAAAAGCACCTGAGGCATGGCTGAATGTCGGCGATGCGTTCCTCGCACTTGGAAATGAGCGAGAGACAGCTTCAGCATACGAGCGTGTAAAAGTTTTTCATCCCAAAAGTCAGTTTGTACCAGAGGCATTGCTGAAAGCGGGGCAGCTTTACCGCCGCATTGGAGAACGGGAAAATGCAAAAAAGAATTTTCGATCAATCATTCAGGAATACCCGGCAAGCTCCAGTGTTTTACCGGCACGACTTGCCATCGGCGAGATGTATGCTGAAGAAGGTCAAACTGAATTAGCAGAGCGCGAAGCCCGACGTGTTGCCGAGAGCGATGCACCAGCCCCGGTGAAAGCGAGCGCCCTTTTTTCTATCGGTAAACTCCATGTGATGATGAGTTTATTTGATGATGCCGAGGCAACATTCAAATCGATAACTTCAAACTACAAAAAAACATCGGCTGCGATTGCTGCGATGTTCGAATTAGGTAAACTTGCAATCACAACCCATGACTATGATGCAGCCGTTGAATATTTTAAAAAGGTATCATCGGAAGACACGGCTGACGATTCATTACAGGCAGAAGCGATCTTTGAGACCGGACGAGCATACGCAAATCAAAAGGAGTACGGCAATGCTCAGAAGTCATTTGACAAGCTTATATCAAAATTTCCGAAAAGTTCTCTCGCTGAGCGTACACTTCTCGAAGCTGGTAGGGCGACTATCTCGAACGGAGACAACAAGAGTGCTCTTCAATATGCCAAGAAACTGCTCACCATAAACAACTCACAATTCAAGGGGCACGCACTTCTCCTCGCAGCAGATGCTTCCATAGGCTTACGTCTGTATGCAGAAGCTGTTCGCTATTATACAAACTTCATCGACACCCATGCTGAGAATCCTGTTACTCCGGTAATCATGCTTAAGTTGGCTCATCTCTTTGAAAATAAGCTGCAGGATTACGGGAAAGCATTGAACATTTATGATCAGATTAACCAAAGATATACACAATCATCTCAGATTGTTGATGCAATAGTTGGCGTCGCACGATGCCAAGAGAATATCGGCGATTACGATGGCGCATCGAAGACATACAGAGACCTTCTGTCACAATATCCGGCTTGTGATCAATTCGAGAATATAAAACAAAAAATTGAATTCATAAAACATCATAAAATGAAAGATCGGGATGCCGGAATCGAGAAGCTTGCACGATTGATGGGTGAAGTTCTAACGGAAAAATCCAAAGCCGAGCTTTCGTTTAAACTGGGTGCAATTTATTTTAATGATCTTAAAGATTACGAATCCGCAGCCAAACAATTCAGTAATGCCATAGATGGAGGTTTAAGTGAAGACAACCTCAATGATGCGTTTTATTTCCACGCAAGAGCGTATCACCTCCAATCTGAAATGAATCCTGACCTAACAAACAATGCAATTACCGACTACGATGCGTTCCTCAAACAATTTCCGAAAAGCAAATGGAGTGAAGATGTTGCGTACTTTAATTACCGATTAAAATCTCAGCAGAAAAATCCAACAGAAACAATTTCACTTGCTCAAGAATTCCTTTCAAACCATCCCAAATCAACTCAGCGGGATAAAGTCCTTTTCGATTTAGCCCGCCTTAGGCGGGCAACAACAAAAGCAGGTGCTCCAGCCGATGCACTCCAATGGTTGGAGTTAATAACCAAGGAATTCCCAGAATCACCTTTAGTACCAAACACACTTTTGGAACGAGGAAATATTTACCTGTCTTTGAAACAACGCGACTCGGCTGCAATTGTATGGGAGAAAGCAATTTCATATCCTGCAAAAGATCCATCCACACTAAATGCAATCTGGAATTTAGCTGACCTTCACCGGCAAAACAACGATTATGCTGAAGCAATCGTCCTATTGAAAAGGATAACAGTTGAGTTTTTCTATTCATCAATTGCCGAAAAAGCAATCTCCCTTCTTCCCGAATTATACATTGCGAACAATGAATATGATCAGGCGATTCAAGTTTATTCCGATATATTAGACGAGCAGCGATCTTCGCCTATCCAAAAAGAAATCGATTTAAATCTTTATTATCATCTCGCAGCCGTGCATGAGAAAAAAGGTGAGGGTCAGAAAGCCATTCATTATTATAATCAATATCTCGTTGCCGATAGCAAAGGTGCATATGCGAATAAAGCATTCTACTCACTTGGAGCGCTTGCGCGTGCTCAAGGTAAACTGGAAAATGCATCAGCATACTTCAAACAGGCAGCGGCACTGGGAGAGATTGGCTCAACAAGTAAAGATATTGCTGACCTTCTTTTTCAAACCGAACAATATAAAGAAGCCGCAAAACAATACTTCGATCTTGCCCAATCGACCGACTCCGTTCCCAGTAAACAACTATACCAAGCTCGTGGAATTGTAGCCACACTTCGGTTGGACAAACTTCCTGAGGCGCAAAAACTGATAATTGATTTTGAGAAAGCATATCCAAAAAACAGAATTATGAAAGCAGAATTCGAATACGAAAAAGCATTGGTTTATTATCGAAAGCAAGATTACACAACTGCTAAGAAATTATTCGAAAATGTTGCCGACGATTTTGACGATACACGTTTCGGACCTTGGGGTCATTATTACATCGGGAAAATCTCTGAGGTTGCAAACAAATTAGAGGAAGCAGCCAAAAAGTACGAAACGATTCTGAAGAAATTCCCGCAATCGGATGTTATCCCTCGTGTGCTTCTCTCACTTGGCAACATGCACTTCAATGCTGAGCGGTTCGAGGAATCGATTCGTTATTATCAACAAATTACCAAATCTCCTGAAAATGCCGGCGATATTCTCCCCTACGCACTGAACAACCTTATCGAAGTATACGAATCAACAAAGATGTACGATGAAGCACTGAAGACAAATCGTGATTATATAGAACGATATCCGAACGATGCAAATATTATCGACAAGAAAATTAAACTCGGAATGTTGTATATAAAAATCGGTTATTACGATCAGGCGGTGCTGCACTTCCAGAATTTAATTCCGGAAGCAGGAAGTTTGTTGGAAGCTGAAATCAGATATAACATCGGTGAAGCATTCTATTACAAAGGAGATTATCAGCAAGCGATTCTCGAATTTCTTAAAGTGCCGTATCTTGTAGCAAAGCAAGGAAAAGTAAACTGGACTGCAACAGCGCTGTATATGGCGGGACAATCGTACGAGAAGATATCAAAGTTCGATGAGGCAATTGGTATGTATCAGCAAGTGATAGATCGTCCGGGCATCGATGCAACGTTCAAAGCGGCGGCACGCAAAGAAATTGACCGTGTAAAATCATTATTGAAGAAGGATTAAAAGTAAGTGTTCGAGCAAGAAACCACCGACATCATTAAGGCAATTTTAAGTCGAATTCCTCAAACATCCGGCGGCTCTATCGGGATAAAAGATATATTGGCGGCAGACATTCCTCACCCGATAAAAACTTTCTTCCGTTCTGATGTGGAAGCCATGCTGCTCAGTGAGTTACAGCATCACCATAAAGGAAGTCGTTTTTCTTTCGATCATCCTGAAATACAAAGTCTTCAGCAGCAGATAAATTCCATCCTTGTTCTCCACTATAAATTAAAATGGAAGGAATACAATCAGCGCGTTGACGATGCCGTTCATATGATTATCAATTACTTAATACGACCGCAGTGGGCACTCACAAATGCAATCTTCGAGAAAGAACAGTCTATCTCATCTCATTCTCTCATTAGTCTTCTTCGATACTTTGGACCGTATGAATATCTGAGAGAAATTATAACTCATTATCTTTCTGAAAAGAAGATTGCCTCGATAAAAAAGGACGAATTTAAATCGCTCGTCTGGAAAGTTGACGGTGAATTCATCCGTCGAAAGTCGGGTGATGAGCTTGCAAAAATGATGTCACCGATCTTTGATTTCTTCGACTATCCTAACAAAACGAGCAATAATTCTATAATGATCAAAGCACTGATTAAGTTTTTTGAGGATAAAGGTCTTACGATGGTGCTTCCTCGATTCGAGGGTGAGATCGTTCAAGGCAAAACCGAAATGAATCGACATGAGTTATCGGAGCTGCTTGAAGATGTTCGCCGTACACTCGGCGCCTTTCAGGTAGAGAAAATCGAATTCGAACAAACGGAACTGATAGAAAAATCCCATAATATTAATTCAGATACCGCCCCACGTGATGGCACCCTGAAACTCGACCTTTTATCATCTATAAGTGAATCAGATAAACGGAAGTTTATTAAAAAGATATTCAAACAGAATGAAGATGCTTACACTTCAGCACTTAAATCGATGGCTGAGCTTTTGACATGGAAACAGGCATCTAAGAGTATCGATGAAATTTTCATTCAATACGATGTTGACCCATACTCATCAGAAGCAACGAGATTTATTGAGGTGCTGTTTGAGCAGTATCATCCAAAAAGTAGATGAGTAGGTCAGTATATGAGTAATTTAGTACGTAAGATAATCATAATCACTTTTTACTTAACTACTTAACTACTCCCATACTTATTATGTTCATAGATCAAGCGACAATTTATGTGAAAGCAGGATATGGCGGAAACGGTATTGTCAGTTTCCGACGGGAGAAGTATATACCAAAAGGTGGACCTGATGGCGGTAACGGTGGAAACGGCGGCAGCATTATCATCCGTGCCGATAGGCAATTAACAACACTGATGGACTTCCGGTACAAACATAAATACTTCGCCGAGAGTGGCGTGCATGGAATGGGAGCCAATAAAACCGGCAAAACGGGAAAAGACACGATCCTACGTGTACCAGCTGGGACAATCTTGAAAGATGCCAACACGGATGAACTGATTGCAGACCTTATTGATGATGGTGACGAAATAATTATCGTTAAAGGTGGACGAGGGGGAAAAGGGAACGCTGAATTTGCCACATCAACCGATCAGGCGCCGCGCCGGGCAACAAAAGGAACGGAAGGTGAAGAAAAAACTATTCAGCTTGAATTAAAACTTCTTGCAGATGTTGGACTGGTCGGATTTCCGAACGCAGGCAAGTCAACACTGATTTCACGTATCTCAGCCGCAAAGCCAAAGATTGCAGATTATCCATTCACAACACTCATTCCTAACTTGGGTATAGTCCGATACAGCGAAGAAAAAAGTTTCGTCGTTGCTGATATGCCGGGCCTCATCGAAGGGGCACATAAGGGAAAAGGACTTGGTATAGAATTTCTCCGACACATTGAGCGCACCCGCGTTCTCGTGTTTATGATTGAATGCGCCTCTGAAGATCCGAAAGCACAATACAAAACACTTGTGAACGAGTTGAAGTCGTTTAATGAGACGATGTTGAAGAAACCGCAAATCATCGCTATTACTAAGATGGATTTAGCGGATGATACTTTAAGAAAATCTATCAAGAAAATTAAATTCTCTAAAAATATTCCATTGCTCCATATCTCGGCTGTATCGGGAGAGAATTTGAAAGATTTAGTTGATGAGATGTGGAAGAAGTTGAAACGAAAATGATAGAGAAACATATATGCAGATCATCGACTTAGAAGAAAAATACAAATCACTTTACCTTGTTTGCCTCGAAGACTGGTCGGACGAAATTAAAGAAGCAGGAAATCATAAGATGCACTGGTACGAAAAAATGAAAAACAAAGGACTTCGAGTCAAGCTTGCGCTGGATGAGAAGGGAGAAGTAGGTGGAATGGTTCAATATCTACCAATTGAACAATCGTTTGTTGAGGGAAAAGATTTATTTTTCATCCCGTGTATTTGGGTGCACGGACATAAAAAGGGCCGCGGCAACTTTCAAAAGCATGGCATGGGGAAAGCTCTCCTGCAAGCAGCGGAAGACGATTCAAAATCACTCAGAGCAAAAGGAATAGCCGCCTGGGGCTTGCGATTACCATTTTGGATGAAAGCTTCATGGTTCAAGAAACATGGATACAAAGTTGCAGATAAGCAAGATATGATGTCACTTGTATGGAAACCGTTCACATCAGATGCAATGCCGCCCAAATGGATACAGAGAAAACAGATCCCAACATTTGAGCCGAATAAGGTGACAGTTACTGGATACATAAATGGTTGGTGTCCGGCGATGAACATGGTATTCGAGAGAGCAAAGCGCGCCTCAACCGAGTTTAAAGATAATGTTATTTTTCGCGAAGTTGATACATTCGACCGAAATACTCTCTTGGAATGTGGTGAAGCAGACGCTATATATATTAACGACAAGCAAGTCAGAAACGGACCTCCACCCTCTTATAAAAAAATTAAAAAGCTTATTGCAAAGCAGGTAAAGAAACTAAGCTAATCTCCTGAATGTTAACCACAGATTTACACGGATGCCATTCGGGAGGTTGACAGAGCAAATCATATGTAATAAAGGAAAACATATATCATGAAAAAACTAATTGTATTCGTATCGATACTTTTTATATTTATTGCTACTGTGTGTCTCGAAAAGACTAACAAATCGGGTGACTACAAAACGGTTGATAAATTCGATCCCAACCGCGATGCAGCACAAGACATCAAAGATGCAATTGTTGAAGCGACGAAAAGTAACCGAAGAATTATACTCGATGTTGGGGGAAATTGGTGCATCTGGTGCAAACGACTCGATACACTTTTTATAAAGAACCAAGACCTTAACGAATTCATGCACAAGAATTATGTTGTCGTCAAGATTAACTTCAGTAAAGAAAACGAGAACGAGAAAGTTCTATCACAATATCCAGAGATCAAAGGTTATCCACACATGTTTGTTTTAGAAAAAGACGGTAAGCTTCTTCACTCGCAAGACACCGGCTTTTTAGAATCGGGGAAGGGGCATAGCCGGGAAAAAGTGTTCGAGTTTCTCAGGAAGTGGTCACCGCTTTAATAAGTTACGTGAATTCATGGAACATAAAAATTGTTATTCTCCTTTATGCCATCCTTGATGTTATCTTAACGGGTATGGGGATGGGTGTTCCGATTTTCTGCATCCTCTTTAGTTTTGTTGCTGGCTGGTACATCGCTCGAAGATTTATCCAAGCACACGAAGATAAACAAGCTGTACTGAAAAAAATCTTTCGTCTTTCATTGATAACTGTTCTTGTAACTTTTATTATCATGTGCATAATCTGGGGAAGGGTTGTTCCGACGATATTTGATCCTTCCACAGATTTCGAGAATTTCGGTCATCCATTTTTCTTATATGATCCCAAAATTAGCTTTATCGGTTGGCTGGTTCTTATGATTTTTATTTCTCCATTTTTACAACTATTAGCTACAATATTCGGTTCATATATTACATTAATGTCCACGAATAAAGAAAAGAAATCCTGAGAAGAAAAAGTGGAGGTCATTTTGGAAATGGTCTCCACTTCTCCGGCATAACGGTTGTGCTTGACATCTTCTAAGATTTTTACTATACTATACGAAACGATTCAGAGGATATTTAGAAATATAGCATATATGGAGTTTGATCGGTTTCCTAAAAAGCAAAGACGAATATAAAATAGCAGATAAATCAAAGAAGTAGCTTAATTCAATTGAAAAAGATAGAAACTATAAACGATAAAACAGTTTATCCCGACCCGATAATTTTCTGGACGGGACAATATTATCTACGACTCGTAGAGTGTTATTACGGATGTTACCTGCTATGTCAAAAAAAATGACAGCATATAATGACAACGACATATTTTGATGGACTGACAATTTTAATTTGCAATAAAAACGGGGAAGCTGAAAACCGAATAGAGTAAGTATAAACAAAGAAAGGTCTAAAAAATGGGACAAATGATTAACAAGGGAAAGGAACTAATCCGAATTAACCCTAGCAACAAACAAAAAATTGAGTATTCAACAAATGACGGCAGATCTTGGCATACTCGTTATTCTAGTTCGTTGTGTGGTGACTTTAACGATTTAACTGACAACGGTCAAGAAGTTTTGGGTATGACATCAAAAGGACTTTACTACTCTACAAATGACGGTAGAAGTTGGAACAAAAGAAGTTAGTTTAAATTGTTCAACACATTAAAATGAAACCAAACATATTTAGACTTGCCACAAAGGAGCTGTCGCAAGACGGCTTCTTCACATGGCTTTTACAATGGGCGGACAACACTAACAGCCAACACGACCAACTTCTTAACGAAACTGCGAAAGACTTTGTAAGGTTGCTTATCGGACAACCAGCAGATTATACAATAGCCAAAGTTGAAGCAGGCAAACAGTGGAACAACATTGACATTTGGGTTAAAATCAATGATGAGTATTTTATAGCCATTGAAGACAAGACCAACACAGGTGAACATTCCGAGCAATTAGAACGCTACAAGCAAATTGCAACTGAACGCACCAAAGACAAGAATTTCAAACTTGTTTTCATTTATCTTAAAACAGGCAATGAAAGTTCAGCGACACTCAAAAAAGTAACAGAAAAAGGTTACTCAATTATTGACAGAAAAGCGGTTTTAAATGTTCTAAACAGACGACCGGTTAAAAACGAAATTTTTAATGACTTCAAAGAGTATTTGACAACCATTGAAAATCAAACCGACTCTTATACCAAGTTTGATAACATAATCTCTAACCGGCAAGCAGCAGAAGGTTTTTTCATTAAGCTGCAAGAGCTTTTAGACAAGGAGACGGACTGGGGTTATGTTCCCAACCAAACAGGCGGCTTCTTGGGCTTTTGGTATCATTGGAAAAGAACAAGCGATTACAGCATTTACATACAAATTGAAAATACCGTTGTTCCTTACGGAATTAAGGTTGTTGTAAAAATTGGCGACTGGAAACCAAGTACGAACACACTCTATAAAATCCTTTCGGACTTGCAACCTTACGCTCATAAATACAGCCTAACAATTTCAAAGCCCGACAAATATAGAACAGGAGAAACTTCAACTTTGGCAATTATTCAAAACGCATTTTCAGTTGATGATAGTGGAAATCTTGACCTTGACAAATTCATACGGACACTTAAAAACTTAGAACAAACAATAGACGAATACTGCACCGACAAAGAAAACAAAGCAGGTAACAAGTAAAAACAGGCAATATAACGTACAGTAGCAGGTTAAATGAGAGGGTCGAAATTACGTGGACCGTGAATAACCCGATGAATTTCTATTTGATGTCCACGGAGGATATAGAAGGCAAGATACGACTCTACAATTAGAACCCGATATACAAACTCACGGAGTTTAGGATGGCGTGGAAAACGTCCTAAGAGTGAGTGCTGCTCCAAACGTCCGATGTGAGCGCCAAGTTTTTCGACAAAAGCCATTGCACGACTGGGACTATCTTGAGCGATGTAATCATGAATGGATATAAGGTCTTCTTGTGCAGTAGGAAGCTATCGCAGTGTATACTTAGCGGGTTCGCCCACGGCGGACTCTTCGTAGCAGTTTCGCTATCATCTGTTTGTGAGTGATACCCTTTTCCCGAATGCAGTCATAATCGTTTCCGGGTGAAACTGAACACCCTTAACATCAAATTCCCTGTGTGCAATCGCCATCACCGTTCCATCATCTACTGCATTAAGTTGCGGCTGTTGTATCAATGAAAAAAGTTTAATAAATTAGAGACAGTTAATTTATAGAGAAAGTATTTCTTATGAGTAATTTACAACCATTCACTGGTTGAAAGTATGACAGAACAAAAAGGTGAAATAATAATCTATCAGACTGAAGACGGTAAAACTGGTCTAGATGTGCGGCTCAAAGACCAGACAGTGTGGTTGACGCAGGCTCAGATGGCAAAGCTGTTTGGGAAAGGACGATCTACGGTAACTGAACACATTCTCAACGTGTTTAAGGAAAAGGAGTTAAAGGAAAACTCAGTATGTCGGAATTTCCGACATACTGCCCAGGATGGGAAAACATACGATGTACAATACTACAACCTTGATGTGATAATCTCGGTTGGCTATCGAGTAAAATCCAAAAGCGGCACCCAATTTCGTATTTGGGCAACCAAAGTTCTCCGTGACCATCTTGTAAAGGGTTATACGCTCAACGAAAAGCGATTGCAAGAAAACAAGCAGCGGCTTAAGGAACTGGAAGCAGCGGTTGAGTTGGTGGAGAAAGCAAAGTCAACGATAATGCTCTCGGCATCGGAAACAGCGGGCTTGCTCACAGTAATAACCGAGTACACCCGCTCGTGGTTACTCTTGCACCAATACGATACAGGTACGCTTGCTACAAAAGAACTTCATCGTACTGTCCGATACCGAATCACGGAACGTGAGGCGAAGAAGGCAATCGATCAACTCCAAAAAAGCCTGATGCAGCATAAGGAAGCCAGCAATCTGTTCGGTCAAGAAAAGGAACGAGGAGTTCTCAAAGGAATTCTTGGCAGTATCGAGCAAACATTTGGCGGCACTGAGCTCTACCCGAGCATCGAAGAGAAAGCAGCAAACCTTCTGTACTTTCTCATCAAAGATCATCCATTCATCGATGGTAACAAGCGGATCGCTTCTCTTTTTTTTATCTGGTTTTTGGAGAGAAACAATTTATTGTCGAGCGATAACGGAGATCGGAAATTCAATGACAACGCTTTGGTTGCACTGACACTGTTGATTGCAGAAAGTAATCCTAAACAGAAGGATATCATGATCAAGCTCATTATTAATCTCATCTCTGGCAAATGATCAAGGAATTGGTATGCGATACGAATTTTCTGAACATAACCAAAATTTCGATGGAATCTAAAAATAATACCTGATTTTTCACTATTTAACCAGTTACTTAAAATATTTTTCCCGTAAGCGGTTATGACGGATTCGGGGTGAAACTGAACACCCTTAACATCCAACTCCCTGTGTGCAATTGCCATTTAAAAGTAGGAACCATTTAGAAAATGGTCTCTCCATCTCTGACATCACACCTCGCCGTTTTTAACATCAATATTTAGTTCTTATATTACATATCACAATAAATAAAGGAGTGTTTATACGATGTCGAAACAAACATTTGAGGTTAAGCTGCAAAGAGCCGGAAGCAGCGGAGTTTATTTCCAAGTGCCTTTCAACGTCCATGAGGTTTTTGGCACAAAAGCTCAAGTTAAAGTCCGCGGGACAATTGACGGACATACTTTCAGAAGCTCTATCATGCCGATGGGCGGTAAACATATGATGGTAGTGAACAAAGAAATGCGGGAAACTATCGAAAAAAAAGCCGGGGATAAAGTTAAAGTGGTGATAGAAATTGACACATCACCGAGAATCGTTGCCGTACCAACCGATCTAAAGAAAGCTTTAGGAAGAAATCTGAAAGCGAAGAAGTTCTTCGAAGAATCTTCTTACACAAATCAAAAAGAATATGTACAATGGATTAAAGATGCAAAGAAAAAGGAAACAAGAGAGCATCGGATTAAGGAAGCCATAAAACAACTTGCACAAGGGATAAAATTCTCGTGAGCTTTTAGCAGATCAAGCTTTGTGGTATGCTTAACGGGCAATCCGTTTTAGCAAGCATCCATCTCTTACAAGGGAAATTGGATGCGGCAAAAATTGAATATCGGCCGATATTACAAAAATTGAAAATGAATGATTAATCTGCTTTCACTTTCTCAACTTATTAATTTCTTGAAAACCAGCTAAAAATTATATAAATTTAACACATATGCCAACCTTTAAACGACGCCTTATTAGAGAGAAAGTGCTGCAAGCATTATATGCTTACGAGCTTTCAAAAGAACCTATAACCGATGTTATAAAAGATTTTTTAGGAGACCTGAAAAATTCGAAGGATGATTTTGAGTTTGCAAAAAAAATCATCAGCGAAGTTATACATCATGAAGCAGAGATCGAAGCGATCATAAAAGCAAAGGTAGCACATTGGGAGTATGATCGAATCGCTTATATTGATAAAATTCTTCTTCGGATCGGCATCTGTGAATTCCTTTATTGCCCTGATATTCCACCAAAAGTAACTATAAATGAATCCATAGAAATAGCCAAAGCTTTCAGCACGGAACAGAGCGGAAAATTTATAAACGGTGTGCTTGATGCTATCTTGGACGACTTTAAGGAAACAAACCGGTTGAACAAATCTGGCAGAGGTCTGATAGAAGATAATATCCATATCAAATGATTTTTCCCACAAATTTTTTACATCGCTTCCGAATTTTTGTATGGACTTTGTTCGATTTTGGCAACACCGCTTTCTCGGTTATTATTGTAACTGTCATCTATTCACGCTATTTTACTGATCATATCAGTGGTGGTCGACGCTGGCTGTGGGGGCTTGCCGTAAGTCTTTCAATGATTTGTGCCGCACTCCTTTCCCCGCCTCTGGGTGCAGCGGCAGATTATTCGAATCAGAAAAAAAAATACCTTTTATTCCTCACACTCCTTTGCGTCGTTTGCACAGCCCTGTTGTTTTTCGTGCAAGCAGATATGATTTTGCTTGGAATGATTCTATTCATTTTGGCAAATATCGGTTTTGAAGGTGGGCTTGTTTTTTATGACTCTTTCCTGCCAAGCATTACATCGAAATCATCTTATGGCAGGGTTTCAGGATACGGCTTCGCAATGGGATATATTGGGGCTCTTGTGATCCTATTAATAGTTAATTCCTTTCTACCTGAAAGCTCCCACCCTGAGTATCTCTTTTTTGTCAGAACATCGTTTATTATTGCATCGGTATTTTTCTTAATCTTCTCGCTTCCATTATTCTTCTTTGTGCCCGAGCCGGTAAAACCAACGAAACAACTTCGTTCGAATTTTACTTATGGATTTCAGCAGGCAAAAAAAACATTCCGTTCATTATTTATCACAAAAGAATTTCCTAACATTGGACGTTTCCTTATTGCATTCTTTATCTATAACGATGGGATATTAACTATAATTGCGTTTGCTGCAATCTTCGCAGAGCATATTTTACACATGAGTGATAAAGATATTATAATATTTTTCGCTGTCGTTCAAACCAGCGCCGTAATCGGCTCGTTCATCTTTGGCATTATTACAGATAAAATCGGTCCAAAAAAAACGATTTCCATCACTCTCACTATTTGGATTGCAATCTCTATCGCAGCATACTTTATCGATACCGTCGGTGTTTTTTACATTGTAGCGTTAGGTGCCGGAATTGCTATCGGTTCTTCACAGTCAGCCAGCAGAAGCTTGATGGCGCTTCTTACACCGAAGGATCGGGAAGCCGAGTTTTTTGGATTCTACGATGGGCTTTGCGGTAAAGCATCTGCCGTTGTAGGTCCGTTAATCTATGGATTGATCGCCGATTTGACAAACGAACGCCTCGCCATTTTAATGGTAGGAACATTTTTTCTTGCAGGTTTAATTCTCCTCCAGGGTGTAGAAGAACCACAGAACAGAACAGCTAATTAACATCAATACATAAATTTCCAGATTATCAGTTTTTTATTTAATTTATAGTAAAGATTCAATCTATATCACCAATACATATTCGATGAAAAAAATATTTTTATTGTTCTTTGTAATTCTATCTACAATCAGTACAATCAACGCTATTGAACCCGAAAAAGAGAATAAAGACGTCAAAGTTGAATTCTCACTGAAGCAGAAAACAGTAAACGCAGGAGCTACAGGGGAATTGTTAATAACATTCAAAACCAAAAAGGACATACACATAAACCTTGATCCACCTATGAAGGTGAAATTAGATAGTACGGATGTGATCGCTACAGTGGGAAAACTTATACTGCCTAAAACCGGTAAATCGGAATATCTCGACATTTCAAAACCGGTGAAACTGCAGTTCGGAATTTCGAAGAAAGCAAAACCGGGGACAATACGCCTGCGCGGATTGCTTACCTACTTCTATTGCTCTGGTACCGATGGATTGTGCAGCAGGGTTAAACAACCTATTGATATTTCATTGATAGTTTCTAAATAATATTTAATGGAAAAAGTATACTTTATCTCCGATGTTCATCTTGGATTAGGCACATTTAATGAGGAACGAAAAAAAGAAGATCGCCTCATTGCTTTTTTCGATGCAATTAAAAAAGATGCAACACAGATTTTCATAGTCGGCGATCTGTTTGATGCCTGGCTCGAATATCGTACTGTAGCACCCAAAGGATTTTATCGCACACTTGCTAAATTAGACGAGCTTGCATCGCATGGTATTGTTATTCACTATTTAGGGGGGAACCACGATTACTGGATGAGAGATTACTTCAGCGATCAAATAGGAATCAGGACATATCCCAAACATATCATTATGACTATCAACGGGAAAAAGATTTTCATTCATCATGGTGATGGGTTATCGGACAACGATGTCGGTTATAAAATTCTAAAAAAGATATTGCGGAACCGATTTGCAATATGGGCGTACTCATGGCTTCATCCTGACATTGGGATCAAACTTGCCCATTTTTCGTCTAGAAAAAGCAGGGGATATTCTTCAAACAAACACTATGATGGGAACGATGGCATGGGAAAGTTTGCCAGAGAGACGATTGATAGTGGATATAACTTTATTATCATGGGACACAGTCATCAACCAGTAACGGTGCAGCTTAATACAGGAACTTATATAAATCTGGGTGATTGGATTACTCATAACACTTACGCTGAAATGAACGGGGAACAAATTACACTGAAAGAGTGGAAATAATTTTATAATCTATGTCGATGAAAAACTTATACAAAAAAATAAATAAGCCATTTCTTATCAGTGTAACGGTAGTTGTTATTTTATTAATATCATACGCTGCCTATCTAATATCGGGATTACCATCGCTCGAGCAATTAGAAAATCCCCGGCCTGAGCTTGCTACGAAAGTTTACTCAATTGATGGGGAAATTCTTGACCATTATTTTATCAAGAATCGAACCTCCATAACACTGCAACAGCTTCCGCCTCATCTTGTTGATGCGCTCATCGCTACCGAAGACAAAAATTTTCATAATCATTGGGGGGTAGATTTGCCACGATTTATACGGGCAATGATAAAAAATATTGCAACGTTACAACTCTGGCGAGGACCTGGTGCAAGTACAATAACTCAACAGCTCGCAAGGAACCTTTATGAGCTGAAAGGTGTGAATGAAACAATTTTAGATAAATTCACGAGAAAACTCCGAGAATTCATCACTGCTGTTCAGATTGAACGGAATTATACGAAAACAGAGATCCTCGAAATGTATTTGAGTGTTGCTTACTTCGGTCGCAGTGCGTATGGCATTGCTTCGGCAGCTCAGATTTATTTCCGGAAAGATCCTTCAAAGCTAACACTCTCCGAAAGCGCACTTCTAATCGCTCTGCTAAAAGGGCCCGGTACTTATGATCCCTTCAAGCATATTGATCGGGCAATGAACCGCAGAAATACTGTTATTAACCAGATGGTAAAGTATAACTATATTAATGAAAAAGATGAGCAACGAGCAAAAGACGAAAAGATCGTACTAGTACCATTAGATGAGCAGCGCCGTGCAGGCATCGCACCACATTTCATTGAAATGGTCAGGCAACAACTTATCCAAAAATCAGAAAAATACGGTTTTGATATCTATCGGGATGGGCTTTCAGTTTATACAACTCTTGACAGCCGGATGCAGCAGTATGCGAACAAAGCTGTCGGTGAGCATCTCGCTGAATATCAACCAGCATTTAACAAACAATGGAATTGGAAACACCGTCAGGCAGAACTTAATGAATCTATATCAATGGCTATTCGTACCTCTGATGAGTACCGATTTGCTGAATCGAACCAGCAGCGCGATAGCATTGCACGGACTTTAAAGAAAAATCGAGCATTCATCGATTCGGTTAAGAAAATAGCATCACGGATCGAGGTTGGCTTTTTAGCAATCGACCATCAGACGGGGCATATACTTGCACTTGTTGGGGGATCAGAATATAAATCTTTTAAATATGGACTTAACCACGTAACTCAGATCCGACGGCAACCTGGCTCAGCGTTTAAACCTTTCGTATATACAGTTGCAATCGATAATGGATATCCACCTTGCTATGAACTCCTTAATCAACCCGTTACATTAGTGATGGCAAATGGTAAACGGTGGACACCAGAGAATTTCGATCGTAGGTTTGGCGGGAAATATACTCTACGTGAAGCGATTAAACAATCTATAAACTTAATTGCAATACGGGCGATCATGGAAATCGCCCCGATTCCTACAGTAATTCAATATGCCCATCGTATGGGCATAAAATCAGATCTGCCACCATACGAATCATTGGCGATTGGTACAGGTGAAGTTCAACCATTAGAGCTTGTTTTTGCATTTGGTGTTTTTCCAAATGATGGGGTTTTGGTGGAACCGATATCGATTCTTAAGATTGAAGATAAAAACGGCAACGTGATTGAAGAAAACAAACCATCAAAGCGTGAAGTTCTAAGCAAAGAAACTGCATACCTGATGGTAAATATGTTAGAAGGAACAGTGAACGGCGGCACAGGCGCACGTGTTAGAAACTTTTTTTTAAGACCCGCTGGTGGAAAAACCGGATCGACACAGGAATATGCAGATGCTTGGTTTGTAGGTTTTACACCACAATTAACTGCCGGCGTTTGGATAGGTTTCGACAATAAGGTTGTTCACTTTACAACAGGTGATGGACAAGGCGGGCGGGCCGCAGCCCCAATCTGGGGACGGTTTATGAAATATGTCTACGAAGACAAAAACATTGGACTACCATTAGAATATTTTACTCAACCTGAAGGAATTGAAAGGGATAGTATCTGCATAGATTCAAAAAAAATAGCAACACCATTTTGCCCGGGAAAAGAAGAAGAAATTTTTAATAAAAAATATAGACCGGATACATGTTCTAAACATGCAAGTAAAAATTGGAAGGAAAGCTACGAATCAAAACACCCAATCAACTTCTAATTACAACAGTGATTTGCTATTAATATTTTATTCTTCTAACTCTGCAGCAAAGATATTTGATTCATCATCCCAATTTGTTTCAGATTCTTGGACCTTACGTTTACGGAGTAAAACGAGCACGGGCAGTGCAATCAATGCTGCTATCCCTGCCCATTTGAGGATTTTATTTATTCCTTTTTCCTCATCCATTGGTATTAATACCCTTTCATTTTTATTAAAACATACATGAAATTTACTTCACTATCGGTGACAACAATCACGTTTATGATTCTATCGAGATGACAAGTTACTTATGTAAGTGGTAAAATCTCTTGGACACGTGTAATCAAGTATTCCAATTCGAATGGTTTGGTGATGTAATCGACTGCACCCTCGTTTTTCGCTCTCATTGCAGCTTGCAAATTGTTGAATGCTGTTAGATAGATAAATGGGATATTTTTATATTCTTCAATTTCCCGAATTTGCGAAAAAAAATCAAAACCATCGATACCGGGCAATTTGATGTCGGCTAATATTAAATCAGGAATAAGCTCACTCAACTTCTTAATGGCGGTCTCAGCCGAGGTTACTTCAATAACATCGTATCCTTGATCACGAAAAAGCTGACTCAGGGTTGTAAGAAATTCTAGTTCATCTTCAAGAAATAAGATTGTTTTCTTTTTACACACGATAGATTAAAATATTTTCATCTAAAATATTCGTTACTTCAATATAATCCTTCTTCGACCGAAAGTCAAAAAGTATGCTTGTAAGAAACACTATCCAAGGACAGAGACAAGCAATGCCATTCTAATCAACACTCCGTTACGAGTCTGCTTAAAGTATGCCGCTCTTGGGTCAGAATCAATTGAAGGTGATATTTCATGTAATCGAGGCAGCGGATGCATTACGAGTGCATGACTCGGCAATAATTTTAGAAGTGTATCATCGATAAAATATTGTGAGATCGTTTCAAGTCTCTCACCCCGCTGTGTAAGCAGCTCTGGCTCGATACGGGTACTATAAACGACATCTACTTCGGGAAGGGTTTTCTTCAAATCACTCTCAAGCGTGAACCAGACATTATGCTTTGTCAGATAATCGAGAATGTCTTGCTTGATTTGAAATGAATGCGGGGCAATAAAATAAATTTTTACTCGCTCAAATTTTCCAAGAAGATACGCTAACGAACGGACGGTTCGACCATCGGTAAGATTACCAACCAAAGCAACTTTCACACCTTCGATTGTCTTTACCCCCTTATAAATTGTGTATAAATCAAGAAGAGCTTGCGTTGGATGCTGCCCACCTTTTCCATCACCTGCATTGACGATTGGTGTACTCGATACTGCTGCCGCACGCCGTGCGCCACCTACCTCATTATGCCTAAGCACAATCACGTCGGCATAATGTCCGACAACACGAATAGTATCTTCAAGCGTTTCTCCGGCAGCAACCGAGGAAAATGTGTTTGCCCGTTCCGTTGCTAAAATATTTCCACCTAAGCGATGCATTGCAGATTCGAATGAGAAGCGCGTACGAGTTGAATGTTCGTAAAATAGTGAAGCCATGATTTTATTGTTATAATCTTGTGTACCGCCCCGGATAAGAATTCGATCCATCTGATCTGCAAGCTCGAATAATTCAACGAGCATCGGGAGTGTGAATTGCTGAGATTCAATAACATGCTGTAATTTCATCGTTGTATCCTTCCAATAATATGCGTTCCTGTTTTTCCCTTAATCGCATCTGCGAGATGTTCAGGATTAGTTATTATCACTTCTTCACCACCTGACTCAAGGAATTCGATCGCTGCTTCAATTTTTGGCTTCATGCTTCCCTCTAAAAAATGCCCTTCATCGAGATACCTTTTTGCCTCATCAAGACTAATCATGTCGATCGCTTTTTGGTTAGATTTCTTGAAGTTCAAATATACTTTTTCAACTTCTGTTGATATTATAAAACGTTCGATGTTTAGCTCAATAGCCAGTAATGCGGATGCGCGGTCTTTATCAATGACTGCTTCAACACCTACCATCGTTCCATTTTCAAATGTTACTGGAATTCCACCCCCACCTGAAGCAATGACGATTATACCTCGCTCAAGGCAATCTAAGATTATATCCTGCTCTATAACTTCGAGCGGTTTTGGCGATGGCACAACGCGGCGATAACCACGCGCTGCATCTTCAATAATATTCCAGTTTAACTCATCCTGTTTCTTCTGTGCGACTTCCTTTGAATAAAAAGGACCAATCGGTTTTGTCGGATTCTGAAAAGCTGGGTCATGTTTATCAACTAATACCTGAGTTATCAAACTTGTAACGGGAATTGAGATTTTTCTTTCACGAAAAATTGATTGCAGCGATGTTTGAATTATATATCCAATCTCTCCCTGCGTCATAGCAACACAAACATCAAGCGGCAATGTATAGGTTTGCGATGAACCAGCTTCCGAGCGTAAAAGCTGCGATCCTACCTGAGGACCATTTCCATGTGTGATAACAATTCGACAACCCTCCTCAGCTAATACAGCAATTTGTTCAGTGGTCAAACGTGCATTTGCAAATTGTTCGGGTATCGTACCTTTCTGCCCCGCTCGAATTAGCGAGTTCCCTCCTATTGCAATCAAAACTGAATTCTTCAGATTAAACTTCCTTCATTAATTTTACCATTACCGCTTTCTGTGTGTGTAAACGATTCTCTGCCTCATCGAACACTACAGAGTTCTTCGAATCGATTACATCATTAGTCACTTCCTCACCACGATGGGCAGGCAAACAGTGCATAAAAATTGCATCCGATTTTGCCAAAGAGAACAATTTCTTGTTCACTTGATAAGATTTGAAATTCTTCATCCGTTCTTCTTTTTCTGCTTCCTGCCCCATACTTGCCCAGACATCCGTGTAAATTACATCCGCATGTTTCACCGCTTCCTTTGGGTCGTTGATAATTTGAACTGTCGAGCTCATTTTCTTTGCAGCGGCTGAAGCGGCCTTGAACACATTTTTATCTGGTTCATAACCTTTTGGAGTACAGGCTACAAAGTTCATTCCTACCTTTGAAGCAAAAAGCATAAGAGAATTGCAAACATTATTGCCGTCACCGACGAAGACAAATTTCTTTCCGCTGAAGCTCCACATTTTTTCATGGACAGTAAGGAAATCACCAAGCGCCTGGCACGGATGCTCAAAATCTGTTAGTGCATTGATGACAGGAACTTTTACAGACTTTGCAAGATCTGTACAAGTTTTATGGGCATAAGTGCGGACAACGATACCTTCTACCCAACGCTCAAGGTTTTTTCCTGTATCATAAACAGATTCACGCTTCCCAAGACTAATATCAGCTTGTGTTAAATAAATAGGATGAGCGCCAAGCTGATAAATTCCAACATCGAAAGTTACATGAGTCCGGAGTGATTGTTTCTCAAAAATAGTCGCCACCGATTTACCCTGAAGTGCCTGTCGATAATCTTCCGGATTCTTTTTTATCTTCTTTGAAAGGTCTATCAGTTCAAAAAGTTCATCTGTTGACCAATCGGCTATGCTTAAAAAATCTTTTTTCATAATTAACCTTTCATCTTCTTGCAAAAGTTAGTGAGAATTTCAGTCAAATCCGGTTTAGCAATCTCGTCCAGCTCATATCGAACACGAACTGATGGCTTATTGATTTTGATGATTCGCCTTAAATCAATCGGTGTTCCGATGATCACGCTATCACAATCGACTTTATTGATGGTTGTTTCTAAATCTTTAACCTGTTTCCCACCGTAACCCATTGCTGGAAGCAGCGTGCCGATATTCGGATATTTAGCAAATGTTTCTGCGATTGAATTTACGACCCACGGTCTTGGGTCAATTACTTGAGATGCCCCATATTTTCTTGCAGCGATAACACCCGCACCATATGCCATCTCACCATGAGTAAGTGTTGGACCATCTTCAACAACAAGCACTCGTTTACCGCGTATTACACTTTCATCATCAACAGAAATGGGTGAGGCAGCTTCAATAACAATGGCATCCGGATTGACTGTCCGAATATTTTTTCTAACAATGTCTATATTTTCTCTTGTTGCCGATTCGACTTTATTAATTACAACTACATCAGCCGCAAGGATGTTTGATGTGCCTGGAAAGTAAGTCATCTCATGTCCCGGTCGATGTGGGTCAGCAACAGTAATTGTGAGGTCTGGTTTGTAGAATGACATATCATTATTCCCACCATCCCACACAATCACATCAGCTTCTTGTTCTGCTTGCCGCAGGATTGCTTCGTAATCAACTCCAGCGTAAATAATGGTACCGTTTACAATGTGCGGCTCATACTCTTCCATTTCCTCAACAGTACATTCAAATTTTACCAAATCATCGAGTGTTTTGTAACGCTGTACTTTTTGCTTCACTAAATCTCCGTACGGCATTGGATGACGAATAGCAACTACGCGTTTTCCCATGTCACGCAGTATTTTACAAACCTTGCGTGAGGTTTGACTCTTTCCTGCACCTGTTCGGACAGCAACAACTGCTACTACTGGTACCGTACTTTTCAGCATTGTTGGATTTGAACCAAGCACTTTAAAGTCTGCACCCGCCGCCATTACCTCAGATGCTTTCATCATGACATAATTAAATGAGACATCCGAATAAGCAAAAACTACTTCATCAATTTCATGTTTTTGTATAAGAAAATTCAACTCTGATTCGGGATGGATTGGAATACCGGTAGGATAAAGTTTTCCGGCAAGCTCAGCCGGATATTTTCGTCCTTCGATATTCGGGATTTGAGTAGCGGTGAATGCTATTACATCGTACAATTCATTGTCTCGATAAACTGTATTAAAATTATGAAAATCTCTACCTGCAGCTCCCATTATTATCACTTTTATACGTTTCATAAATTATACCTTTATTAATAAATTCCTATTTTTTTTGAATAACATTTTTTTTGGTAGATGATCTGTTTTTAACTTACTCAAGTTAACTGTTACATATCCTAAAATTAGTGGAGGTCCAAAAAGAAAAAAGGAGTCATTCCGTCCCGCTCTTTAAGCGGGATCGGAATCTGGACCTTACAAACCCGCTTGCCTTGTATACTTGCCTGCGGCAAGCAGGGATGCTGAAATAAATTCAGCATGACCCCGGACTTTTTGGACAACCTCTAATTGAACCAACCGTTCACATTTCAACCGTTTTTCCAAAGGAATCCTTCAGATAACTTACTAAACAGGTTATTGAAGTGTAAATTTACCATTTTTTCCGATGGTACACAAAAATTTGTGGGCGCATCCCTGACAGTTTACTTCGACCCGAGGGAGCGATGAATTGCATCTGGGACAAAGTTCAACGAAAGGATTTACTACAATAAACTTACATTGTGAACAGATCCGTTCTTCAGATTTTAATTGATCTTCGAGTGTGATATCTTTGTCCATTATTTTGTGCTCTTTGTGTAAAAACTTTGTGCCCTTATATAACAATCTGTGAAACGAGACCACCGATTAAAAAAGCAACTATCCAAGTACCTATCCAGATTATAACCCCTTCCTTAATTCCGCGCTCTTTCATCATCACCATTAAAGAAGCGATACAGGGAACAAAGAGTGTAATCGTAATAAGTGCAACCGTAATTTGCATTGGAGCCAATTGAAGTTGATATAATCCGGCAGCGCCAAAATCGCGCCTGACGACTCCCATGATGAACGCGGTTGCAGTATCAGGTGGTAATTGCAGCCAGTGAGTGGTCAGAGGACGCAAGGCATGTTGTGCGAATTCAAGAAATCCGGTGATTTGTGCGATACCAATGGCAAGCGCACCAACAAAGAACCATCCCGCTGCTTCTTTCATGAAATGGAATGTACGCAGTGTCGTCTTACGTGCAATATTGGTGATTCTCGGGACACGCATCGGAGGCAAATCTAAGAGCAACGGAGCTGATTCACCTCTTAAAAATTTATTGAGAATTGTTCCAATTGCGATGAGAACAGTAAAAATTGTAACAACATAAATTACCATCGCACCAAAACCTGCTCCTGCCATCAAAGCTGCAATCACTGCCATCTGAGCCGAACATGGAATAACAAATTGTAATAATGCGGTGGCAATTGTTTTCTCACGCTCTGAGCTAAGAAGTCTTGTTGTGATAGTCGCAGAAGTAATACAACCGAATCCTAATATGAGTGGAATAACCGCTCGCCCGTTCAATCCAATTTTGCTTAATGTGTAATCAACCATCGTGGCAAGACGAGGTAAATAACCGCTGTCTTCCATTAATGATAAAGCAATATAAAACGAGACAACCAAAGGAAGCAGTAAGAACAACAGATAAGTCGTCGTCATCGTAATGACACCGAATTCGCCGACCAAAATCGTATTTAACCATGAAGTTACAGGAACAATTGTAGAAACAACATCGCGAATCCATGGCTCCCATATTTCTTTACCTATTTGTTTCTCAGTAAGATTGACGACATCTTGGGCGACAAATTTTCCAACAAACAGATAAGCAAGATAAAGAGCAATGATTAAAATCGGGATGCCTGTAATTGGTCTGATCGCCCAGCGACTGAAAAATTCGGAGAATCTAATTTTCACCGAAGTATCTCTCATTACCTGATTGACGATATAATTCACACGATTGCGCCGTCCGATGTAAATTTCATCGCGAGTTGTCCCAGGTGGCACACCATGACGTTTTGCAATATATTCGTCTCCTTCAAGAATCAAAAGAGCTTCTGCCTGAGTTCCAACCATCTTCAACATCGAATGAAGATACTTGTGCATATCATCCCGCTGAGCCCCTTCGCGCGCTTTCGTTATTGCATCGGCTAATTTTTCAATACCGACCTTCTTTACTGCAATAATGGGAATTACTTCTACACCCATAAACTGAGAAAGTTTTTCGATGTCTATTTCAATAACGTGTTTTCTCACATCATCCATAAAATTCAAAAACACAACAATCTTTTTTCCCATATCAATTAATTGCTGCGTGAGGAAAAGGTCTCTTTCTAAATGCGTTCCATCAATAACATTAAAGATAATATCAGCTTCGAGGATTTCATCTCGTGCAACCCGTTCTTCATCATTGAAAGAAGAAACACCATAAACTCCCGGCGTATCATAAACTTCGTAATTATTATAACGACCTTTGATAATCTCTACCGTAGTTCCGGGATAGTTCGAGACCTCAACATTCATCCCGCTCAGCTCATTGAATATGAGTGATTTCCCGACATTAGGATTTCCCACTAAAACGATTTTCCGTTTCGTGAGGTCTCTTTCTAAAAATGATAGCTCGGAATGTTTGTGTTTTTCGAAATGATTGATATTCTCTGACTTGTTTCCATTCATACTCAACGTCCTTTGCCATCCAACACTTCAACTAAAATCTGTTTAGCCAATTTATGACCAACCGCTATATGCTGACGATTTTTTTGAAGGACGATTGTGCCACCGGGTAAATGTTCGTAACATTTCACTTTTTCACCCTCATGGATTCCTAAACGGACGAATTGAGCTTTGAGGATACCGTGCGGCGTTGAAACAATTTTCAGATGTTGACCGGTCTTTACATCTATTAAATGAATAGTATTCTTTGATTTTTCCATATATTAAATATAATAAATTAAAAACTGATTTTGTTTTTCTGGTTAGAAATTTTCGACAGATATCCTAAGAATTTTACATGATGGTCGCGGCATACTGTAAGCGTTCATTCAGTGTTCTTCCTCTTACTGAGCGTTGTTAAAAATTCATCCACCTACAGGACGACACAGAGTACTGATTGTTGGAAGTAGTATATCAGCTCAGTAAGCAAATTAAAATGGTTGGTAACCAAAGGGACTTGGGTAACCAGGAAAATAAAAAAGCCGATACGGATGAGCGTACCGGCTTAGTTAATTTGAGTAAAATATTTTACCGGAGAAGGATCATCTTCTTCACGCTCACGTAAGTTTGTCCGATGGTGCCTTCATCCTCGTCGCCGATTCCTTCCACGACGATTCGATAGAAGTAGACACCCGAGGTCAGATTCGACGCATCAAACTCCACTTTCTGTGCGCCGTCATCGAGCAGTTCCCGATCGAACAACTTGCCCATTTCCTGACCGAGCACGTTATACACCTTCAGCGTAACGTACGCTTGCTCGGGAAGCGTGAACCGGATCGTAGTTATCGGGTTGAACGGGTTCGGGTAGCTGTTGTACAACGTAAAGGTGATTGGCAATTCTGACTCATATTCACCATCTTCTCCGTCGTACCCAGTAGGTGTTGTGATTGGTCCTGGCACAGGGGCGCCGGGAGGACCTTGGATCGTCGCGAAATCGAGATATGTTACCTTCTGATGAGTTGTACCTGTCAGGATGACACAACAATCCAGCGGACGGACGGCGACATTGTAGGCGATGTCGTTCCTACCAGACGTACCGTTGTACTTACCGACCCAGTCCGTCGTTCCAGATATTGCATCGATCTTGAGCGTAACGTAGTCGAGCATTCGGCCCACTCCTTGGTGGCTGCTGCCAGTTACAAAGACTTTATTCTGTACATCGCACACCGTAATTGCACGGGCGATGTCTTGCTTCTTGATGCCGTCATACTTATTAGATGTTGGCCATAGCGGCATTCCATCTGATTGACGGTACTTCAGGGTAGCATAGTCATATCCTGTATCCATGCCATTCACAGGAATAAGCGGGCTTGCAATCTTGCTTGCACCCGTAACGTACACGTCCCCTGCGTCATCGGTTGCGAGGTGATAACCGAAGTCATTATTTCCACCATTATAGTGTTTCACCCAAACCCACGCTTGTGATGTTGCATTATACTTCAGGGTGGTGTAATCCCAAGTACTGTTCAGCATAGACGATATGTAACTCGCGCCTACTACGAACAGATCGCCAAATTTATTAAACGTGATGCCGAAGCCGTAGTCGTCTCTGTTGGAAGCATTGTACCGATCGTAGATGTGCCTGGTAGTACCAATAGAGTTGTACCTTACGGTCGCAATGTCCGCATTGGTGCCACTGCCCTGGCTCTCTCCAGTTACCGCAACATCGCCCGTAACAGGACACACGGCAATAGCGTATGCCTTATCGTTCCCGTTGCCCGGCCCGTTGTATGTATTAGCCCACGAGTTAGGATTAATTCCTGTGGCGGCGGTGGCGTAGCACAGGGTGATGTAGTCGATCATATGCGCTTTGTGTCGGAAGCTTTCACCTGTGACATAGACATACGTACCAGTCGGGTCGACTGCGATAGCGTATCCAGCGTCTTTGCACCCGGGCGTTCCAGAGTAGTGTGCCTGCCATCGCAGGTTACCGAGTTGGTCGTATGAGATCGTCGTGATGTCGACACCGTGCGACTTTCCTCTTTGGCTCTCGCCTGTGACGTACACGTTTCCGCTGGCGTCGATAGCGAGGGCGTACGCTTTATCGTCTCTATTCATCGGACCGTTGTAGTACTGCGGCCATCCAAGCTTCGTTGCACCGTTTTGGTCGTACACAATTGTAACATAGTCATACCCCGTCCCGACACGCTTGCTGTAGCCGGTAACGTACACGTCCCCGTTGGCAGCAACCGCTAAGTTGCGCGTCATCTTCTTGGCAACGGTTGGGATCTTGAAGCCCATGTCGTCTATCTTAACATTGTCGTAAAGCGTTTTCCATGGCGGGCAATCCGGCGTCAGCAGACGATTGCCAAAATTCAATGGGCCGATTGTTTCTCCTGCGCCGAGTGTGACCGTATATATTCCCGGGGATAGAGGCCAACATTGCGTCCATCCTAGTTGTAGAATTTCGGAAACGGTATACGTGCCCGGTAACAATGGGGTAAAAGAATAGCAACCGTACGCATCTGTAACTGTACT
>JASEHD010000149.1 GCA_030019075.1 Bacteroidota bacterium | reverse complement strand
TCCGTTTATCCCCATCGCGATAGTAAAAATGCCCGGATTCACAGATCAATTTGTGCCCCCAGGGCATACCTATAGATATTATGTAACAGCGCATAACTATTTAGGCGAGAGTGAGCCGAGCAATGATGTTGTATTTATTCCTGGAGGTCCGCCGCCCGTGCGAAATAAGGGCATCATCTCCGGAACCATTATTGATGATACAACGCAACAACCGATTGGGGGTGTTAGACTGCGATTCTTTACACCCAACGGATTTATCTACTTCCGCGAAGCAAGAACAGATTCGAATGGATATTATTCAATGCCGATCGATTCTGGAGTATATCTTGTTTATGCAACGAAGTGGACATATATCCCGGAGTGGTATGATAACACATTGTATCACCGAGATGCTACACCGGTTTCAGTCATGCCCCGTGATACAAGTGTTGCAAATTTTGGGCTTACCCGTATTCCACCACCACCGCCTGCGAGACTTGTTGCGGTAAGTGGTACCGTTATCGATAGCGCTACGGGTGATCCAATTAAAGGAGCATTTGTTGTTATCATGAGGTCGAATCGCCAAGTTCAAAGAATGCAGCATCAAGAAGGTTCGCTCTTTGGAAGCCGCAGCGAGATGTTCATGCTGGAGGGTTTTGGAACCCTTCTTGGCGTGATGAGAGTCGTCAGGACCGACAGCAATGGTAATTATTTAGCTCATGTACCTGATAGCTTAAGCTACATTATCCTTGCAGCGAAATCGGGTTATATACCCGAATTCTATAATAATAAAAGGACACCGTACGATGCCGATAGATTATTTTTAGTATCTGATACATCTAACATTAATTTTGATCTTGTGAGTAATCCTGATGCTCAAAATTCAGTTGCAGGTATGGTGAAGAACTTGAATGGCGACGGTGTTATTTCAAAAGTCGTTTTATTCAAAAAGACACCTCGTGGTATTTTCCCAATCCGATGTACAATAACGGATTCTTTAGGAAACTATTCTTTCAACTACATATATACGGGTTACCATTACGCAAAAGCATATCCATTGGCATACTACGCACCTGCATGGCATGACGTAGATAGCTGTGGTGTTATTTGCTGGGTTAATGCTGACAGTTTCTATGTAACAGGAGCAACAACAAACATTGATGTCTGTGTCCAGCCAATTGAATTTGCGGGATTTGCAAGTATCGGCGGTACCGTACGTGAATCATCTCTAGGCGATGCAATCACCGGTGTTACTGTTTATGCAGTTTCTACAGCATCAAACGCTGTGGTTGGTTACGATATTTCCGAAGATGACGGAACATTCGATATTCAAGGATTAGCACCAGGCAGCTATAAGCTTGTTGTTGATAAAGAAAATTACAGCGTAACTGAAAGCGCGCCGGTAGTTGTGGATGGAACAAACAACTACACTGCAAGCGATATGGAGTTAAATACCACCAGCTTGGTGCTTGAGATTAAGGAAATGGATAGTGAGATTCCTCAGAAATATTCATTGCATCAAAATTATCCAAATCCATTTAATCCCACAACGGAGATTTCTTTCAGCATCCCAACTGCAAGCAAAGTTAACATCTCGATTTACAATGTGCTTGGTCAACAGATCACAACACTGGTTAATCAAGAATTGAATACTGGCAGTTATTCTATATCATGGAATGGTCTCGATGCGGCTGGAAACACACTCAGCAGCGGGATATATTTCTACAAGATCAACGCGAACGCTCTTGGTGAAAAAGCAAACTACACAAGCGTACGAAAGATGATGATGATGAAATAAATTTCTCTATTCAGGTGGATTAGATGAAAGGGAAAACCCGTTCCTCCATTTATGCGATGGGGGAACGGGATTTCTATATTTGATTTTCTAATCTGATTATTGTACAATTAATAATGAATGCCCGCAGTGTATATATAATTATCGCGCTTCTCTTGTTAACGGCAAGCCCGCCAGCACTCCCTGAGCTAAGGCGGGCAAGCATGCTTCCCCAAGCAGCGGTAAAGCAAAAAATTCTTCGTGATGCAAGCACGATTCATTCGAAGCATAGCGCTTCTGTTCCCATTATTAAAATCCCACTCTCAATTCAGTCAACACAAAAGCAGCTTCTTTCACCGACATCAACTATTATCTTTCAGGAAAGTTTTGAAGGTGGAACCGGCTTTCCTCCAGCCGGTTGGATGACTGTCAACGCCGATGGTGGTGGAACAACAGGTCCTTGGTTTCAGGGAAACACTACAATTTTGACCGCATACAGCGGCAATGGATATGCCGCAGCGAATTATCAAGGTGCAAACGATTTCTATATTGATGAATGGTTAATCTCTCCCCAGCTTCAATCTATAAGTTCAGGTGATACACTTACATTCTGGAACCGCTCGCCCGACTTTTCTGCCTGGGCTGATTCCGTCGAAGTTCGTATATCAACGACCAACACAGAACTTTCTTCTTTCACAATTTTGGTCGATTATTTTAAAACATCTACAAACGGCTGGGAACAGAAGCGCTATCCGCTTAAGAATTACGTCCCAAGCGGAAGCAGCATTTACGTCGCGTTCCGTTACATTATCTACAATGGCGGAATATCAGGACTCAGCTCAGATTACGTTGGATTAGATCTCGTTCAAGTTGTCCGACCTAAGGTTCTTGATGACATAGCGGTTATCTCTATTGATTATCCATTCAACGGCAGCAAGGTGTTGTTGGGTGAATCAATCGATCCACTCGTGTCATTTCAAAATGCAGGGTCAACCGCTCAGATAAACATTCCGGTACGGCTTCGGATAATACCACCGTCGGGAACCGTTTATGAAAACAACCAGATAATATCATCGTTAAATGTTGAGCAAACGGCGCAGGTGGAGTTTAGCTCTTACACACCTACGGTTTGGGGTCAGTATTCAATAATTGCGTATTCATTTCTCAGCGGTGATCAGAATAATGGGAATGACTCTTTGACGTCAAACTTTTCTGGCGCTGTGCTGGTTTCGGGTACATTTACTGTGGGAAGCGGAGGAAATATTCCAACACTTAAAAAAGCGGTTGATACATTAAATCATAATATTATCTCGAACGATATTACATTGTCACTTATTAGCTCTACGTACAGCGAGCCGCCTCTTGTAATTGGTCCGCTCGATTATACTTATAACTTGATTCGCCGTATTATCATAAAACCCTCTGCGGGAATATCACCCATCGTGAATATCAATTCCACATCAACCGAACCTTTTGGAATTGCAATTTACGGAACATCAAAAGTTACGATTAACGGCTCGAACTCGAGTATGAACAATCGAAATGCGACCATTAACGCTCTCGGTATAAATGGGAAGATTGGTGTTCTCATAAGTGGTACCGAAGAATCCTTTGCAGATAGCAATGTTGTAAAAAATATAAATGTACGAACTGCAGCGGATTCCTTATTGAGCGCCGAGGGCTTCTATGGTGTTTTATTATATGGATACAACTCGACATATAAAGACGCAGGTAATCGAATATCAAACTGTGATATTACAAAACATGGAATGGCTGGTATCGCTGGGCAGTGGCAAACAGGTACCGTGATTGAAAATAATTTCATCCATGATTGGACTCAGAAGAGCGGAAGTAACGATGTGTGGGGTATTTGGTTAGCAGAAGGTACAATAAATGCGAGAGTGAGCGGAAATGTAATCGGGAACATCAATAATGAGGTGAATTACTACTGGGCTTGTGGTATCGAAAATAGCTCCGGTGCCGGCTCGAACGCATGGGTATTTAACAATTTCATTTATCGTATTCTGTCCTCGGGCGCTGGAAGCAATGTGAATTATTCGAGAGGTATTTACAGCGGCGATATTGCAAACAGCGGTGATCGCTATTACTTTAATTCGATATATCTTGAGGGAACCGATAACTCAACCTCAATTTCAAGTCATACATCGGGATTCGAATTCCTTGGCGGTTCTAATATTATAATGAAAAATAATATCGTGTTTAACCAAACGAATCTTACGGGAGCTTCAACCGATAATAAAGCTTACTGCATCTATCTTTCATCAGTGCCGGCTGATTTTGCATCTAATAATAATGATCTATTTGCGCCTAATTCGAAAGGCGTAGTCGGATACAACTCAGGCAACAGAGTAACGATTGCCGATTGGCGAGCATCGTTTTCTCCCACACAGGATGCGGCGAGTATAAGTGCAAATCCGTTGTTTGTTTCACCAAGCAGCGGCAACCTGCATATACAGACGGCTGTTACATCGCCTGTAAATGCGGCGGGTATACCAATCACAGGAATCACATCCGACATAGATGGAATGACTCGTCACCCGATAACACCAGATATCGGAGCCGACGAATTTATTCCCGGTGCGGTAAGTATCTCGATAGCTTATGATGAGGGCTGGAACCTGATTTCCGTTCCGCTGATTGTCGATGATTATAATAAAATAATTCTTTACCCGACTGCTATATCGGAGGCATTCGCCTACAACGGCAGCTATATTATTACGGAAACACTCGAGAACGGGAAAGGGTATTGGCTGAAATTTGGGGCGGCACAAAATCTTGAGTTAGCGGGTGATTCTTTGGCAAGCGATACAATCGATGTTGCTGCCGGCTGGAATATGATTGGCGCATTAACCAGTTCAGTTGCAGTAGATTCAATTATTCAAGTTCCGGCCGATATTGTTGTATCAAAATTTTTTATGTACGATGGCACTTATACTAACGCAGATACACTTTCACCAGGGAGAGGTTATTGGGTGAAGGTGAAACAGAACGGAAAACTAATCATGCGGTTGCCGTAACGCCAGGCAAAAACGCATAATGCAGGAGAGCGTGTTATTCTATACTTGGATTAAAAGAACACCTAAAATGTATCAAAGATTTAATAGAGCCAACTCTCATATTAGATGAGCACAGCACGAAGTGCTGCGCGAATGGCGTAGCAACGTGCTTTGTAAAAAAGACGTGTCCCGCTGAGCTATAATAAAGCGAATGACTTTTTTATCCCGCTTTGTGGGATGAACGAATGGCTACGGAACTATTGTAAAAGCCCAGATATATATTCGTTTATTTTCTTTATAGTACAAAACTCTAAGTGTATCATAAATCTAAATTATCTAATGGACTTCGTTTTCCCTCTCTTTCAACATAGCAGGTTCTTTTAGGCAACGACAACCACAACTACTTTGGTCGATTCTAGAAAACATAATGCTCTTGTTGATGTTTCTTGGCACCGGTGTTGTAATTGAATGATGTTTGAACATTTCCGAGAGCTTTGGAACATCACTCTTGCCACACTATATCTGTTCAGTTATGGTATTGGTGGGCTGTTTTCTCGAAGCCTCTTGTTGTTTGGAATAGACACACACTGCTTCCTCTGGGCTTCTGGCATTCATTTGTGTGATTAGGCGAAATTGCCGTTTCTGCAAATTGGTAGCGCGCCATTGATTCCCACTATTTCCGAAGGTTAAGATATATGAAAGCCCAACAATGATTTGAATGGGGGCAAAGCCATGGACCGAATCTGCAATTAAAAGTAATAGATTGACAACAAAACCAGCAACGGACTGTACCCACAACCCCTTTGTGAGAGCCCAGATCCATGTGAAGAAAAATGCTGGCCAAGACCAGCCGTCTTTAACGGCCCGCCATCCAGAAACGTCGTTATAGAAAAGTCGATAAGTCATGTTATTGCTCTATTGATTTGTTTGAGTAGTCGTTGCCTAATGTGTGCAACAAAAATGCCGTTGCGGAGCGAACTATTATAGACCAATTTTCTGTGAGTAAAACCGTAGATCGTTTTTACTCTTTTTGTCTTCATATTTCATTGCTTGATTATAATAAAATTCCCTTCTAATGTCAAGCACTATTTCAAGAAATATATTGCCTTTTATCAAGTATACCGAAGATCAATCCTGTCCTTGCTGTGCCGGTGTCTTGTTCCACACCAACACACGACCTCAGCTATAATAATGCAATTATCGTGTCATGAATTGTTTCATGAAACCATGATGATAACTTCACTCCTAAGTATATAGCAACATTTCAATTCTTCATCGTTAGTAGTTTAGTGTTTACAAATTAGCTGGAGGAGATCTTCCAGCGTTCCCACCACCTAACTAATTTCGGCGCACTCCATATTGTAAATATCATGAATAAAACACCCCCGACGAGATCGATGACGTAATGGTATCGTAAATAAACAGTAGCGATAATCAGCAGAGAGCCGAATATATGAATCAAATAGCGTACTTTCAACCTATACCGCTGTGCAAAGTACATCGAAAGAATAGTCATCTGTGTATGTCCGCTTGGGAAAACATCCCGCTGGGCAAGTGC
>JASEHD010000148.1 GCA_030019075.1 Bacteroidota bacterium | reverse complement strand
GCAAAAAAAGATTTAAAAAGTCAATTTTTTATACAAAGGGTCATTTCAACACGGCTTAAATTACCTAAATACCCGCTATTCTCAAGCGGTTTGCTCGTTTTCCACCGGTCTCACAACCAGTACACGTCAAGGTGCTTTCGGCACATCCTTCAATATTTGTAACACATAAGTTCAACAATTAAATTTTTTCCCATTGGTCTTTTGTTATACCGGCTTGTCTTAAAATCTTTCTGACCAAACTTATTCCTATGTCGCTTCTATGTGGATTAGGAATAGTAATTGTAAGGTTACCTTTCCTCATAAACTGATGTTTTGTGCCTGAAAAAGGACCTTCAAAACCGAGTTTCCTCATCAATCGTATTAAATCCTTGCGTTTGATGGGTCCGAGAATTGGCATTAAGCAACTTTTTTAATTTTCAACGTGATGCCTTTTACCCTCGGGAGTGAAAGGCGACTTGAGATCCGAAAAAATATCCACTCCTCTAAAACTTCTTCCAATTCCTCGCGACACTTTTCCAGTGATGTAGCATTTGCATATACTCCGCGAAATCTCGGTATCTCCGCATAATAGCTGCCATCATCAGCTAAGATTTCATACTTTGCCTTTCGCATTGCAGCTTTAATGTAATTTGTCAGCATCAGATTCTCCTTTGCATTATTTCTATCATATAAATATAAAAGAAAAGTTGATTATTCCAACATCCCTGTTTCAGCATCTTAATTACCGCAGCAGCCGCTATTCAGGCACGCTAAATCTTTTCCTCATTATTTTCGGCGCTCTCCACCGGTCTCACGACCAGCACAGGGCAGGGTGCTTTCCGAACAACCTTTTCTGCGGTACTGCCAAAAAGAAGATGCTCAACACCCGTATGTCCGTGTGTTGCTATTATGATAAGATCAACATCTTCCTCGCTTGCAGTTTTAATAATTTCAAGAAATGGTTTACCTCTGCGCACGATTGTTCGTGCGGGCAGTGTTTCTGCAATCTGTGTTTCAACAAGTTGATTTAATTCTACTTTTCCACGTTCACGAAGCTCATTTTCTATGCTCGGCACGGCTACCTGCCCAAAACTAAAATCGGCAGGATAGATTGTCGGCTCGACTACATAGACAAGGATAATCTCGGCATTAAACTGCCTTGCAAATGAAATCGCAAATTGAAGGGCATTCTTAGAATGCTCGGAAAAATCAATTGGCACAAGGATACGTTTAATAACAAGGTTGTTGCCGTTAATAAGTCTTTTTTTTGAAACGACCTGTTGCTGCTTTTTGTTTGATTTGAGTTTCATAGATGTTCCTCCTTTATTAAGATGATATTAAATTTTTATTTCATAAATACGATAAGTTTTATAACGATCTGCATTCAAGAACTCAGCGGCACGATTCATCATAACATTGTCTTCTAATACCCAGCTTGCTTCACCATCAGGATAACCATTCTCTGTACAGCGTTTTGCCGTTTCATAAAATAAGACACTCGCCGCACCTGTCTTCTGGCGTTCACGAACTACTCCAAGCACAAGAATTCGCACCCAGTTTATTTTCTTCTTGTGCCACATCAGCCGGGCTATGCCCGGAATTAAATAACCTTTTTTATTGTACTTCAATGCCATATTCAAATCAGGAAGTGACAATGAAAATCCGACAGGTTCGCCTTTAAACTCAGCTATGATCACCAATTCAGGAACGACAATCGGTTTTAAATCTTTAGCGAGGAAATCAAACTCCTCATCAGTCATCTTAACGGCACCCCAGTTGTACTGCCAAGCTCTATTATATAAATCTTTTATTATATCAACCTCCTCTTTGAAACGCTTCATGTCAATGCTTCTGAATGTTAGCCCTTCCCTTTGTTGAACCTTTTCAGTTACCCGATTTAGTTTCTCTGAAAAAGCTTTTTCTTTGCAAACATGATAAGCGTACAAATCTTTCGCTTTCGCAAGTCCAGCGCCTTCGATAAGCGTTGAATAATACGGTGGATTATATGGCATCAGGAGAATAGGAAGTCTATCAAAGCCATCTATAAGTAATCCGTATTCATCATTCACCGATGGATTGGCTGGTCCCCTAACAGCCGTTACGCCGTGCGCTTTCAGCCATTTAATTGTAGTTTTAAAAAGTTCATTCGCAACTTGCTGGTCGTTAATACATTCGAAAAAACCAAAGAAACCAATGTTTTCATTATGTTCTTTATTATGGTTGTGATTGATAATTCCAGCGATCCGACCAACTATTTCGCCTTTATGCCGCGCAAGGAAAAATTCTACATCTGCATGTTTATAAAATGGATTTTTTTTCTTATCAATTAGCTTCCGTCTATCCATTAACAAGGGTGGAACCCATTGAGGATAATCAGCATAAATCTTCCAAGGGAATCTAATAAACGCTTCAGATTCTCGCTTTGTAATAATCGGTTTTATTTCTATCGAACTCATGCCCGAGAGAGATTAGATAATACCAAGCTTTTTGCCGGTTTGTTGAAAGATTTCAAGAATGCGATCCAGATGATGATTTTCATGAGTAGCCATATAACTAGTCCGCATCATCTGCAATCCAGGCGGTACACCCGGACTAATAAACACGTTAACGAAGACCCCGTTATCATATAATTCACGCCAAAATTTAAATGCAAGGAGATCATCGCCAATGATTACAGGAACGACCGCTGATTGACCATCGATAATATTAAATCCAAGTTCTTTAAAACCTTTACGCATTTTGTTTGCATTCCGTATTAAATTAGTGATACGTTCAGGTTCTTGTTCTAAAATATTTAATGTTGCAAGTGCCGCGGCAACAGATGCAGGCGTCGGACTTGCACTGAAGATAAGAGCTGGTGAGTGATGCTTTATATAATTAATTACACGTTCAGTCCCAACTACAAATCCACCAAGTGAAGCAAATGTTTTACTAAATGTTCCCATAGTCATATCTACTTCACCTTCGAGGTTGAAGTGACTTGCGGTACCCCGTCCACCTTTGCCGATCACACCAATTGCATGGGCATCATCAACAAGAATGCGAGCGTTATATTTTTTGGCAATAGGTACTAAATCAGGTAATTTTACTATATCGCCACTGGTGCTAAAAACACCATCCGTTACTATCAATTTTCCTACATCGAGAGGTAAACGCGAAATCACCCGCTCCAAATCAGCCATATCATTATGTTTGTACCTGACAAAGTCTGCAAACAATCCTTTCGCCATCATATAACCAGCTACAATGCAAGCATGATTATCCTTATCGGTTACAACATATTCACCACGCTGAACTAACGTTGGAATAATTCCTTGTGCAGTTTGATAACCTGTGCTAAACAGGAGGCATGCTTCATTGCCCATGAATTTTGCAAGTCGGGTTTCAAGCTCGTTATGTAAGTCGAGCGTACCTGTTAAGTAACGGGATCCAGAGCAACCAGTTCCATATTTTTCAACCGCTTTGATGGCTGCTTCTTTGACCTTTGGATGTGCAGTCAATCCCAAATAATTATTAGAGCCAGCCATAATAATTTTTCGGCCCTCAATTTGGACTACGGGACCTTCATTTTCTTCAATCGGACGAAAGTATGGATAAAATCCTGCTGCCTTTACCTCATCAGCACGTGTGAAATCCCTACATTTTTGAAATAAATCTACTGCTACATTAGATTGGTTTATATTATCTTGTATTTGTTCCATAATTGATTTCTGTAAGTCGTTTTACTGTTCGGTATGTATATTTGATCTCGAAATTGCTTAGAAAAAGTTTTTTTAATATACTTGATTGGCATTTAAAAGTCAATTATACTAACACTAATTATTTTCTCTTAATATTCTTATGCGTGTTTTAATTACAGGTGCAACTGGCTTCATTGGAAGTCATCTAACGGAACAACTCCACCAAGGGGGGCATACCTTACGCTGTCTCATCCGAAAAAATTCAAATCTCCAATGGATCAAACATCTTCCAATCGAATATGTGGAAGGTGATTATTTCGACCCCGAATCATTACGACAAGCTGTCAGAGATGTTGATTTAATATATCATTCCGCAGGTGTAACAAAAGCAAAGACAAAAGCCGGTTACTATGAGGGCAACCATCTTCCTACACGAAACCTTCTACAGGCAGTGCTTGCTTCCAATCAAAATCTTATTAGATTTGTCCATATCAGCAGCGGTGCGGCAGTTGGTCCCAGTGCAAATAATGAAGCCGTTAATGAATCAACTCCGTTCCATCCCATTACTACTTATGGTATCAGCAAAAAGATGGCTGAGGAAGAATGTCTAAACGTTATGGATAAGATACCGACAACAATAGTACGGCCACCAGCTGTATACGGACCGCGAGACAAAGATGTTTTCGAATTCTTCAACACGATGAATAAAGGTTTACAACCGATGATCGGCTTCAAGGATACTTATGTAAGTCTGATTCACATCAAGGATTTAATTGATGGAATTATCTTGGCAGGCGAGCATCCGAAGGCGATTGGGCAAACTTATTTCATCTCAAGCGAGCGATATTATAAATGGAAAGAGCTTGGAGAAATAACCGCACGCATTCTGAATAAAAGAGTTTTCAGATTACGAATTCCCAAAACAATGATTTATACAATTGCAACTGTAGCAGAATTTTTATCCTCCTTCAGCCCCAAACCCGCACTCATTAATCTTGAAAAAGCCAAAGACATGGTTCAAGATGCATGGATATTCAGCATCGAGAAAGCGAAGAAAGAACTCGGATTTAAAGAATCGTTATCCATAGAGGAAGGAATAAAGGAAACGGTTCAATGGTATCGTAAACATAATTGGTTGAAATAACCGATGTTTGCTTTGCCATCGCTATTTTTGTATATTGTTAACACAATGATCGCGGGGTGGAGCAATTGGTAGCTCGTTGGGCTCATAACCCAAAGGCTGTAGGTTCAAGTCCTACCCCCGCTACAAAATGAAAAAAATCCCCAGCTTGTCTGGGGTTTTTCATTTTAGCGGCATCCTGTCCTCGCTACGATAACTACAGAAAAATCCAGAGTTACTACATTGCCGTAAACGGCAATGCTCATGCAAACAAAGCATTCTTAAGAATGCTGAATTTTATCTGCATATGATGAACATAGTCGGATTCATCCGACTTTTATTGGACTAGCGTCACCGTTTACGGTGATGCGGATAAGAATGTTATCGTTCTGCGTAACATCAGTTAAATAAATAAATCCCCCATCAGTTTTAAACTCAACATTTCAATTTCTGATGAGTGGGATTCTTCTAACATTTTTAGTGAAGGGCGGAAGAACAATGCCCTCTTGATTATCCTAAATGTACGGATTCAGGTTTCTATGTACAATTTTTGCTCCTTCTATTCCATTAAATTTTGTAGTTGAAGCGGTACTATATGCTCCAATGTTTTCAGTAAGAAGATAATCTCCAACTTCTAAATTCCCCGGAAGTTCTACTGCGAGTGAAACTTTATCGAAGCTGTCGCAGGTCGGTCCTACTACTGCACAAATTTCAGTTTCACCTTCTTTGAATGCTTTAAAGTTGGGAATCCAATGATCATAAACGACACCGGAAAATGTATGATAGACGCCATCATTGATATGATAAAATATTTTCCCATCTCTGCGAGCTTTCCCGATGATTTCTGAAACCAAAACTGCTGCTGTAGCAACTATAAATCGTCCGGGCTCTGCAAGTATTTGGATATCATCCGGGAATAGTCGCTTGAATTCCGAGTTTAAGATTGTCGCCAGTTTTTCGAAGTCCGGAACTTGCGGATCATAAGGTACAGGAAATCCACCGCCGATGTCTATCAGATTCAAATTGAATCCCTTTTTTCGGGCTGTGTTGAATATTTCAGATGAGATTGTAAGCGCCTCTGTATAATTGTCAAAGTTTGTGCACTGGCTACCTACATGGAAGCTGATGCCTTCCACAGCCAGTCCTATATCAGTGGCTTCCTGAATAAGCTTTTGGGCTTCCGCTGGTTCAGCACCAAATTTTGAACTCATCTCGACCTGAGAACCGGTGTCTGGAACTTTCAAGCGTAGTATCAATCCCGCAGTGTCACAATGATCCTTTAGCTTTTTCAACTCGGCGCTGTTATCATAGGTAACGAGCGGTTTGTATTCCTTTGTCTTGCGGAGTGTGGTGCGGTCTTTTATCGTATTGGAAAATATTATTTTGTCCCAGACAAAATACTTCTTGTCTTTTTTCTCAAAGTGCTTTATATACTGGTAAACTTGAATGAATTCATGGTAAGATGCAACATCAAAACTTGAACCTTCATGGAATAAAGTCTCGATAATCTGTTGGTTGGAATTTGCCTTAACAGCGTAATAACATTGAACTCGAGGTAGGTACTTTTTGAATGTTCTGTAATTCTCACGTATCTTGTTATGGTCGAGTACGAAGAGCGGAGTACCATTCCGCTCAATGAGTTCAAGTAACTCTTCAGTCATAATCTATTCTTTCCAAATAATTTGTTAATACTCACCACACACATCAGATTAAATCTAGTGTAACGTCCCATAGATAAGTAGACATTAATAAAATAATTTAGTATATTGG
>JASEHD010000147.1 GCA_030019075.1 Bacteroidota bacterium | reverse complement strand
TTCTTGTTTCTTTCGGATATCATCCGGAGTAAAATTCAATGCACCAATAGAAAGTGAGTCGAATTGACGAACAATCTCCAATGAATCTTGAAACGATCTCTCCGTGCCATTATACAGAGTCCACATTCCTGAACCCGATAACCAGTGCATTTCATTTGCATCATAGCGTTTGTTAACGATTGTTGGATCGGTTAGATTAAAATCTTGAATACTCACTTGCATTGCTACGCCACGCGAATCGTCGAACATACCGATAGAAAGGATTCTTGTTTTCGAGTCTTGAATAAAAATATTCGTTTTTGAAACATACTGAATATCTTTTTGGAAATACACTCGTCCGATCTCAAACTTTTTTTTATTCGCTGACGGAACAATCCATCCGTTAAAGTAGATTGATGCGATGCTCACGAGAATCGCAAATATAAAAACCGGTGCCATGTAACGGTAGAGACTAACACCACTGGATTTTAGGGCTGTTAATTCGTTATATGTGGACAACCGCCCCGTAGTAAATAACGCTGAGAGGAGCATTGCGACCGGTATCATCAGCTTGATAATTTCCGGAATGAAATATAAATAATACATAGTAATCATCCCGATCGATGCGTTCAGATCGAGGAAATCGTCCAGATTGTCCATTAAATTTATCGCAACGAAGATAATTGTAATAGCGATGAGGGAAAAAAGAGTTGTGAGAACAAACTGTTTGAGAATGTACCTGTCAATTTTAGTCATGTGTGCTCGTATTGGTTTCGATCTGATGGCTCCGGCGTTCGAAAATACTTTGGAATAAAACGATTGACCGCTCTCCAATTTATAGTCGGAGTCTCACGACCCATTCTAAATGTGAGGTAAATTCCCAGTGCGAACAGCACAAAATTTGCCATCCACATTCCAAGCCATGGGCTTATGAATCCCCGATCGCCGAGTTTTTCACCGCCAATAAGCGAAGCCCAGTAGATAATAAAAAATCCCAAACTAAAAGTTGCAGCCACACCAAAAGTCCCGCGTCGTGCCATAATACCGATTGGTGCACCAATGAGGACAAAAACGATACACGCAGCAGGGATCGAGTATTTCTTGTTAATCTCAACAAGATACTCATTTATGCGGCGGTTATTATATTCTATGATCGACATCTGACTCGAAATGTGAGAAAGTTTATTGCGGATATTGTTTAATGCTGATGAAATCGCACGCTGCCGTCTTTGAGCAGAGTCTGGGAAAAGGAGTCTTGATCGGGAATCAAATATTCTGGAAGGTGAATATCCAACGCTCTGAATTGCTTGTGCTAATACATTATCATTCGCTATTCTCAGACTATCAACGATTTTTTTCATAGTTGTAGCGCTTAGTTCCCGATCCCCCCGATCAAACACTCCCGCCCTTGATCGCTCGAAATCGAAGCCCTCTGCATTCATAATGATTCGGTGATGAACATAATTCATTCGTCTATACGCACGCATATCTTTCATGTTCATCTGATGAATTTCACCATCGTATAAATCCATGATGAGTTTTTTGTAATCCGGTGTGAAGGAAACCTTTCCCCTTTTTGCCGTTACAACGATATTTGTCGACGGGTCAGTATAGTCGTAAATCGTAACACCCTCGAGATTGTTCGATTGCTCGAATGTTTTTCGGGCAAGTATACTATATCCGGGAATATCCTGAGAAAATAATCCCGCTTCAATTGTCAAGGTTGGTTTTGTTCGACGAATGTCGATCATTAAAACTTTGAAACGATGATTTGCTTCTGGCAGTATTTTGTTATTGAATTCCACAAGTAGATATGTAAGAACAAAAGAAGCTAATAAAGCAGGGAACATCATACGGTACAAACTCATACCGCTTGCTTTCATCGCAGTTATTTCGTTCTGGGACGAAAGCTTACCGAATGCCATAAGAGTAGCAACTAAGACAGCCATTGGAACAGCTAAAACCACCATCCATGATAAGCTAAGCATTATTAACTCGCCAATGACCCACGAACTGAGACCTTTCCCAACAAGTCGATTAATCTCTCTCATCAGGAACTGAAGAAGAAAAATGAATATGAGGGTCAGGAATGCAAATAAGAAAGGACCAATATGTGTTTTCAATATGTGGATGAAAAGTTTCATTGTCGAGAATAATATAATTGCAAATGATTGATTTTACAAATGGTAATGGGATTTCGATGTAAACAACACAGTACTCCCTGATCCCTGGATAAAAAATATTTCGTACTTACTCTTTCCGTCGTTTTATCCATTCATCACCGCTCCTTCAATTGTTGCAGGTAAGCCGGTGTTTGTCCAATCGCCGGCTAAATAAAAATTTGGTCAACTCGCAGCATCAAGAATATTCTGAGCCGCGAGTCGACCCTCGACATGTTATCTTACTGATGTTACGCAGAACGATAACATTCTTATCCGCATCACCGTAAACGGTGACGCTAGTCCAATAAAAGTCGGATGAATCCGACTATGTTCATCATATGCAGATAAAAATAACCTTTGCGTAACATCAGTTATCTAACTATTTTTAGAATCACCTCACCAACAAGAGCTTCTTCGTATCACGGTAAAGCTGCTTACCAGTCTGATTTGTAACAATTAACTGCAGATAGTATAAACCAGTTGGGTATCCGCCTGAGGTGGACACATCCCACAACCTCTCATAATATCCAGCATCCTGATAATCATTAACCGGTTGAGAGACTGATTGCCCGAGTTGATTATATATTCTAAGACTAACATAACATGGCTCAGGAAGCTGATATCTTATCATCGTTTGTGGATTGAACGGATTGGGATAATTATCGGACAGTGAAAATTTTTCTGGTATAAGATTTTGTTTCTGCATTGCTGGTAACAATCCTTCCAGCACACTTACCGTGTTAGACGGCGAAGATGCCTGGCAAATATAATTTGTTGCTGTTACATAATAATTGTATTGACTACCAGGTTCCAATCCCCCTGACTTTCGATATACTGTTACCTGCCAGTCTTTATGTGTTGTTGCCGTTCCTTCATATATTATTACAGCAGGCCAACATTCTTCATCAGGCGGACATTTGTAGCGGTACAACTTATACAACATATCATCACCGCTGCTTGTCCAATTTAATCTCGGATTTTGACCATCAATTGTCCATGATAGTGTAGGGGCAGGTGGCTGCGACGGTGGCGAGGCGGGAGCTGCAATCAAAAGTTGATAAGGTGCGGCGGCTGAATTCTTCGTGCATACAGCTCTTATCGTTGAACCATCTGTCTGATTGCTTATATTTGGATAGCTTGCACCTTCTATGTTCAACTTCGTGGTTACCCAATCTGTTAAACCACCCTTTGCATACCATAACCTTCCTCCGCCTGTTTGCCATACTATACCTACATCATTTGAACCAACATCACTAATTGACGGCACCAAAAAATTTACATCATCAGAACAGGGAAATATGGAAAAACCAAAATATGTAAAGCTTCCCCAAGTGCCATATGAATTTCTTCTAACAATTATCTCTGTCTTGTTATTTGACGTGTTTTGACCCTGCCATGTTGCGTACATAATATGAGTAGAAATACTTGCGATACTTGGATTACAATTATTTATTCGATTTGAACCCTGACTTACGTTTATCGCACTGCCTGACCAAGAGAGCTTGTTGTAATAGCTATTCCATTCGCATCTTCGATGTTGGATACTACCATTCGAGGGATCTCCATACACTACATGACATATTGGGTCTGTATTTGATATGGAATAAATTGCTGGATTTTTTCCCTGGACTGAAGGAAGATAAAGAGCAGGGGTACTACTACTGAAAGACAAAAATTTCACAACCCCTATGTTGTTATTATGAAGATCATAAGCAACCCATCCTTTATCAACAACCGGTTTTGAATCATAATTATTCCGATAAAAAGAAATAATCCCAATATTTTCTTCCCATGCACCGTTGATACATTGCCGGAATCTAATAGATGCAGAGCTCGGAGCGAGATTATCTTCTACCCAAACAACTTGTAGATATGATGTGCCGCCACTTGTGAAACTGCAGAGAGATGGATTTTTAGGATTGAGTGTGCCTTCCCTTGATGTACTTATTATTATTTCACCCGACCATGCTGCACCGCCATTTGTTGATTTTGTGTACCAGATTTCACCGCCGCTTTCGTACACCATGTGATAAACACCCGACGCATCACGAACAATTTTACGCTGGTTGTTGTTACCCGTTGCAGTTGATTTGGATGAGAGAAGATGTCCTTTGTACTGCGCTTTCACAACATCATTAGCACCTTTGAAGATTACTGGACTTTCAAGGTTTGTTGGATTAATAACCTGTGTATTCCCCGTAGTACTCCAGCCGATAAAGTTACCTGTATAATTCCCGATTGTCTGCACCTGCGGCACACGGACGCTGTAGTAGGGTGGTGTACCACCTTGATTCAAGAACACGCCTTTGTATTTAGAAGCCGTAGTTGGATTAAATGGTGATGATTCCTGCTTGAACGGTGCGTTCATACCAAGATTTCTATATCCATAGGGTGATTCGTAAAATCTTGAATCAGTTACATCCACAAGCCACGGGTCTTTGAATTGGATTGAGCCGAAGTTTTGAGAAGGTGCATCGATGAGTTCGTTTCGGAGGGTTATACCGTTCATAGTTGGATTGAAATTTGATTGAATTCTTGTAACTCCAGATTGAATGGTAAACTTCCTATGATTCACAACTGTATCATCTACATTCCATTTATGATATTTCTGTCCAGAGATAATTTTTTTTGAACCAATTAAAACCTCCTGTGTGCCTTCGGCGAATGAAAATGTTCTTGGTACAGGATACAATGAGAAAGTAGGACCACCTTCCCAGCGCCCAACACTATCAACTGAGGTTTGACCATCAGCAAGTTTCTGGTCGATAGTTACAATGATACCAAATATAGATGGTCTATAAACAGCCATTATAGAATCTTTTCGTAATGATTGACCTCCTGTAAATTCATACATACATGGGTCGTATGAATAGTCCATAAAATTATGGATTGGATCAACACCTGGTTGTGGACAAGTGTTCCTTCCTATTGGGCATCCGTATGCAGGCGATGCCTCATATGGGGTATCTTCAACTTCATCACCTGGTGATGTACAACCATTTTGAAATGTATGCCACAAACCAAGATAGTGTCCAATTTCGTGTGTGCCAGTTTTGCCTTGGTTAAAATTAGTAAAAGATCCACCTGGTAATGAAGCGAAATCACACACTACACCATGCATGTAACTATCTTCTGGAAACTCACTTGGAAAACGTGCAAATCCAAGATTGCCTCCAGGAAGATCAACTGTGTAAAAGTTTAAAACACGTGCGGGATCTATGGCTAAGGATTCCTTCATTGCAATCTCCTTTTGTGAACCATATGTCATATACTGCCAATCACTCCTATTTACTCTCCTAATACTATGTAAGCTAAAACGGAAATTTGTATTCCCATATCCTACATTTAGTGTGTCTAGTTGTGCTTGTATCTGAGCATTGGTAACGTTCGCAGAGCTGTCATTAAATCGTATGATATGAAAAGCAACAGGAATTGTCGTTATTGTTGTTACTGTTTGCTTGCCCAACGAACGCCATTGCGTTATTTGTTGGCGAACTTGCTCCATCATTTGACTTGTTGGAGGGGGCGTTTGACACCGATCTTGAGATTGTGATAAAGGTACCATTAAAGTTGATGAACAGTCATTGTTGTATCTCCTTATATTGTTATAAATTTGACAAATAAAATGAATTAATTGTATATTACTACTGCAAACAAAAAGGTAAACCCACAAAAAAAGTGGATCATACCTGGTTCGTATGTTTGCGCAAGTACCGGGCCAGGGTGTTTGCAGCACTTCTGGCTCGGATTTTTTTGGCGGTGAACGTTCGCTTATCATATCATCATCTCATTTCTTTACGCCGCATCATTAAGATAATGGCACGACTGTTAATATTATAACCAACGGCAACCATTAAATTATTCTTGTAATTGGAAGACCTATAAACTGCTGAAGGTTCTTGTGGATAAACACGCCAATTAATTCCGTTCCAATGTGCTACAAGACCAAAATGTCCTGCTACAAAGATATCATTGATTGCTTGACCTCGAATACGAGAAGTATATATTAACGGTAATTCTGTGAATTCACGCCATCGTTTATTCGGTAAACGATTAAATACACCACCACCTGCCGTAAACAATCTTTTTGAATTTTGAAACCATACAGAACTTATGCGTCTATTCCAAAATCCCCAAGGTAGAGTATCAACAAAACCAGATGGCTTTATATTAAGAAGTTTAATAATACCCGTATTCACAATGTTTGATGCTCCAGCTAATATAAATGGCTCATTTGTTTTCGGATCTTGGACTCCCCACACATCATTAATAGTTTGATCCGTCCCGCTCTTCAATCGCCACCAACTGACGCCGTTGAAATGCGTTAATTCTCCAGAATTACCTACAATATAAATATTCGAAGAGTTTGTTCCCCAAATCTTATTTATCCATCCATTCCAAACTGATGATGTTAAATCAAAAGTTCTCCATTTTGAACCATTCCAATGCATCGGTTGATTACTTCCCACCCATATATCGTTTTTCGAGAATGCATATATTGAGTGAAGCGGTGCAATATAATTTTGACCTTGGTATGGATAATATATTCTTTCGAGCTTCCAAGTCGAGCCATTCCACTTTGCAATATTATAAAATTCCGTCTCAAACTGTCCTGTCGAATCTCTCTTATAAATCTCACCAACTGCATATACAAGCGTATCATTTATAATTGCAACATCGTAAAGCACACTACTGCTGCCATCACCAAGCGTATCAATCTGCCAAACAAAATTATGGCTGGTGGTGTCAAGAGTAATTACATCTATCGGCTCACTTCTGTGTATCAGTTTTCCATCATCGGTTAACAGCTCTGCTCGGTATGTGTAAC
>JASEHD010000146.1 GCA_030019075.1 Bacteroidota bacterium | reverse complement strand
GAAAAACTTAAAATACCCAAATAAGCCAGGCGACAATTGTCGTAATTGTAAATAATAAACTAAATAATCAAACTCACATTAATAATAATTCATGTATCAGGTAACTTGGAGATACCTGAGACTTGAAAGAACTAAATCTCCAAGGAGGATAAAAAAATGTCTATATTTATTAAATTGTTTTTTTTCTTTGTAGTTACAGTATTAGTATTTCATTCCTGGGGTTGTGAGAAACCAGATGAGCCACCAGTACCTTCAGACTGTGAGATTAATAATACTGCATCAGTAAGGTTTGAAAATCGTTCAAGTTATACTATAGATGTAGTATTGAATGGAGTGAGGATTGCAGCTTTGAATAAAGGAAATTATTCAGATCAGATTGTTGCAGCTGGTGTACAGTGTTCTGTTTAAATACACAAACACAAATAATCTTCGTTGCAGCCCTGCAAATCCGGTTTTCTCACAATGTTCTTGTCAAACCATATGGTGTGAATGAGATCGGTATTTTTTTAAAAAGCCCTCAAATCGAGGGCTTTTTTATTGATCTGGTTTCAACAGAAGCCTCATATGCACAACGAGGTCAATCCACTTAATCAAGGTCGGCTTTGGTGAAATATGATGGGAATACCTACGCTATTGTCGAGATCAACAAATTCCTTTCAGGTTCTGGTAAGATGCGTTCTTCACTGCAACAGTACAAGTGAAAGCCGGTCACCGCGTGATTCAGCTTGGTCCATATAGAATCGTTCGTCATCCCAGTTATCTCGGTGCATTAGTCGCAATCGTCGGTGCGGCGGCCGTTTTAGGAGCTCCGTTATCGGCAATGTTTGCATTTGTTGCGATGACGATTGCGTATATAATTCGCATCGGAGTTGAAGAGATCACCCTTGTCAATGAGTTAGGCGATGACTACCTCGAGTTTCAGAAAATAAGAAAATATAAAGTTATACCGCTGGTATGGTGAAAAAGAAGGGATTCAATATTCCTTCCTGTTCGCATACATGTTCAAAAGCAATCCCGCCATAATCATATTCGTCATAAGGTTTGATCCCCCATAACTTAAGAATGGCAGCGGTACACCAATTACAGGCATCATACCCATCGACATGCCGATATTAATAACTGTGTGCGTGGCAAATGTGGCAACAATCCCGATGGCGACCAAACTTGCATAACGGTTCTTTACGATTGAGGCAATTTGAACTCCACGGATAAGAAATAATGTGAGAAAAAGAAGGATTGCAAATGCACCGATAAAACCAAACTCTTCAGCTGGTACACAGTAAATGAAATCTGTCCATTGTGCAGGAAGGAAGTTAAGCTGTGTTTGAGATCCCTGGAGAAATCCTTTACCGAAAAAACCACCCGAGCCAATGGCAATCTTTGACTGAATGACATTGTAGCCAGCACCGAGTGGGTCGGCATCGGGATTCAAAAAAGTTGTGATGCGGTTTTGTTGATGTGGTGCAAGCTTATCAAAAATAAATTGAACAGAAACCCCGACCAAAACCGTAAATGAAAAAATCGTTGCAGAAAACAGCCGATTTTCCCGAAGTACAAATAGAACAACAAGTGTCAGTATAACCACAATAAAGAAAGCAGTAGTTCCGAAAAGTGTTGCTATTGCTGCTGCGGCTGGTGCGAGGAGTGTTATCATCAAGAAGTTTGAAGCACCCGCCCAAAATAAAACAATAAATAGCATACCCAGATAAATAATCGCCGTTCCGATATCGGGCTGAAGAGTAATAAGAGCAACAGGGAATAAAACAAAACCAAGAGCTGTTGCTAAATGTTTGAAACGTTGAAGATTAACCTGACCTCTGGAGAGGTATGAGGCAAGCGCTAAGACAGTTGTAACTTTAACGATCTCGGATGGCTGCAGTCCGAATCCTCCAATGCCAAACCAGCTTCTTGAACCGGCAACCATTTTCCCTCCAAATAAAACTACAATCAGAAGCAGGATCGAGATTCCATAAAATGGATACGAAAGAAATTGCAGCGTGCGGAAAGGTAAGAGCATAATAACGATCATGAGAAAGAAACCGCTCCCTGCCCAGATAAGCTGTCGGTTAAAAAATATCGATGCCCCCGCATCGTATGTTGCACTATAAACTGATGCAATTCCCAAAAGAAGCAGTAATGTTACCGGGGCTATTGTCTTAAGGTCAATATTTTCTTTGTACCAAATATCCATTAGTGTTCTCTTTGTTGAGTTTGAGCTTGATCTGATTGTGCGGCTGTTAGAACGTTTTGTTGAACATTGCGAATAAGTTTGCCGTAAATATATTGCTCAATACATAAACCTGCTATCGGCGCAGCGAACGCACCGCCAAATCCGACATTTTCAATCAGAACACAAATAGCAATTTTCGGATTCTCACGCGGTGCAAATCCAATGAACCAGGCATGGTCTTTTTTGCCGTGAGGATTTTGTGCTGTTCCTGTTTTACCGCAGACAGAAACGCTTTTAACTTTTGATGCCTGACCTGTTCCACCAATCTCATTAACGCAGCGATACATCCCTTCCTGTAAAACGTCCCACACCCATGGAGAAATATCGAGCTTGCGTGTTTCGGTTGGTACAATCTGTAACTTGCCGCTTTCTTTATCCCTGATTCTTAAAACAGCATGGGGAGTATGATAATATCCCCTATTAGCAATCGCTGCGGCATATCCCGCCATCTGAAGCGGTGATACACCGACCTCACCTTGACCGATGCCTAAACTTATAAGGTAACCCTGAGTCCACTTCCCTTTTCCATAAATACGGTCGTAATATTCTTCCGATGGAAGCAAACCTGGATTTTCTTCGAGGATGTCAAGACCAGTGGGATTGCCAAAACCAAATTCCCTTCCGTATCTCGTCCATCGCTCAAATCCCGTTTTCAACATTAGCTGATAGAAGAAAACATTACACGACTTCTGAATCGCTTCTACAACATTTGTTGAACCGTGAATGTGGAGATCGCTAAATACTTTATTGCCGAACCGGAAAGCACCAGTACAATTGACTCGCCAGTTCTGGTTGATAACGCCTTCTTCAAGAGCAGCGGCAGCAAGCACCATCTTGAATGTTGAGCCAGGTGGATATCGTGTAAGTGTAGCACGGTTGAAAAGCGGTTTGCTTTCGTCTGTGTTTAGTTCTTTCCACGCGTCCAACGGGGTTACAGTTCCGAAAGTTGTTAAATCGTAATCAGGTTTACTAACAAGCGCAAGTAAACCGCCATTGTTTGGATCAAGGGCGACAACAGCGCCGCGCTTATCGGAGAGAAGTGATTCAGCCAGTGCCTGGAGTTTAGCGTCAAGCGAAAGAAAAAGGTCGCTTCCTTCACGCACGGGGATATTATTTTTCCCTTCATTATAATCACCCATTATCTGACCAAGTGCATTTACTGTGATAAGCTCGAATCCTTTTTGTCCTCGCAGGTATCGCTCATAAGCCGCTTCTAATCCAGTTGCGCCAATATTATCACCGGGGCGATATTCATTTCCCATCTCTAATAATTGCTGGTCGGAAATTTCTTTTGTATATCCGTAGAGATGAGTCGCTTTTGATTTTGTGGGATAGAATCGTTTCGACTCGATTTGATAATCAACACCTGGTAATCGATCTTTGTTTTCCTCAATAAGGGAAAGAGTTTTAAAATCGATATCACGTTTTATCTTTGTTGGTGTAAAACGATTGTATCTGATTCCTTTCTCAAATTTTTCTTTAATGATTTGAGTGTCGGTACGTAAAATATTTGATAGCAGTGTAAGACCGCTCATTCGGAATTCGGCAGGCGTAATCGTAATACTATATGCAGGACCGTTGTCCACGATAAGCGTACCGTTAAGATCGAACATAAGCCCGCGGATGGGAGTGCGGGCGATTTGACGGATACTGTTTTCCTCAGATTTTTTCCCATAAACATCTGCGTACAATACTTGAAGTTGAATCAGACGCGCCAGAAAGACGAAGAAAACAATTCCAATCGCTGTATAGAAAACGATTTTCCGTGTTGAGGATTCTGCGAACTCTGCCATATTACCTAGTGTACTTTCTTGCAAATGCGAACATAGGGATAAGTGTTAAAGCCGATGTATAAAATGTAGTAGCCATACCGACATTGAAGAAAGCTTCCCAGACACTGAGATCGCTGCCGCGTGTAAATGCTATAGAATAAATCGTATTGTGAATTATAGAAACCAGCAGTACAAGCAAGAGAAACCGATAACTGCCGAGTGTTGCCGGGGCTTTATTTTCTTCGTAGAAGTACCCTGCTGTAAATCCAGCAACCGTTTTAGTAAGTGCCGAAAGCCCGATGAAATTGCCCATGACAAGATCAAACATTAAGCCAGCCACAAATCCCCAAATTGTCGCATATAGCTGCCCGTGCGTTAGTGCGACATACACAATCCAGATCGTTAAAATGTCGGGTGTTATGCCATTAATCGAAAGAAGCTGAAATACCTGAGTCTGTATTATTATTAAGATATAAACAAATATTAAATATTTAATATGACGCATCATTTTTTGGGATGCAAGATTTTTTGTTCAAGTTCGATTCGTTCTGCATCAATCGCAGTGATGATGACAAACACTTGTTCGAGGGATGGAAAATCGACACCGGGTGTAACACAAATATCTTTAAACAGATTTCCCTGAACCTCGACAATCTTTGAGACGAAACCGATTTTTATATTGGGTGGAAATATACCGCTGTATTCTGAAGTGGTTACAATATCACCTTCTTTAACATCTTGAGTTTTCGTAACGTTTTTGAGCTGAACTGTTTCGCCGCCGCTCCACGAAATAATTCCATCTATACGGCTTCGCTGAATTTTAGCGCTTGCTCTGAAATCTTTGTTCAATAGCAATTGGCATACGGAGTGATGATTGCTTGTCGCAATTACTTTACCAACCAATCCTGTTTCAGAAATAATCGGCATATCAATTTTGACACCGTCGCTTTCACCAGCGTTTATAGTAATTGTATTACGTAAGAGGTGTAAATTTTTTCCGACGATGTCGCAGGCAACGAGCTTGAACTCACTCCGCTCCTTCATGTTGAGCATAGCCCGCAAACGAATGTTCTCAAGTCGTGCTTCTCTCAGACGATTGACTTCATCCGAAAGGTTTACGCTCAATTGGCGAAGAATTTCGTTGTCACGCTTTAATTCGAATACGTTCGGAACAATGGAGATTGCATCCTGAAATATTCCAACAAATGCTACCGTATATGAACGAATTGCTTTTACTTGGGTATTGTCGTTGGAACCAAGTAAAATAAGTGAGACAATGACCAGAAGCACCAGAACAAAGTACTCCTTAAACAATATTATGATTTGAATTAATTTTTGCATCTTCAGCATAGAGCGTAGTGGGTAGAGCAGAGAGGTCGCATACTCTTCGCTCTCTGCACCTGCACCCGGCTCAGTATCTCCTGCTCTTTACCAACACTTTGCTATAATGGTTTAAATGTTCTAATACTTTTCCGGTCCCCTGAACAACAGCGGTGAGCGGGTCTTCTGCCACGTGGACAGGAAGGTTCGTATCTAATTTTACACGCTCATCAAGCCCTTTTAATAATGCACCGCCGCCCGACAGCATAATGCCTCGATCTAAAATATCAGCAGAAAGCTCTGGTGGCGTCCTTTCCAATGTAAGTCTGATCGCATCAACAATTTGCTGGACGGACTCATGCAGACATTCACGAATTTCAACCGAGCTTGCTTCTATGGTTTTAGGTATTCCGTTTATTAAATCTCTGCCCTTCACCTGAATCGAAACTTCTTCTTTCAGGGGCATCGCCGAGCCAACTTCACATTTAATCGCCTCAGCAGTTCTTTCACCGATAAGGATGTTATGGTTTCTCTTAAAAAATTGGATAATAGCATTGTTCATCTCATCGCCGGCAATGCGAATTGATTCTTCATTAACGATCCCGGAAAGGGCTATAACGGCAATTTCAGTTGTTCCGCCGCCGATATCAACAATCATATTTCCAGCCGGTGCATCAACATCCAGTCCGATGCCTATTGCCGCTGCCATTGGCTCGGCAATTAAGTGAACTTCCTTTGCCCCTGCATGTTCTGCTGCATCTCTGACAGCTCGTTTTTCTACCTCAGTTACTCCGCTCGGTATACACACAACAATCCGACGACTCGGCAGCCAGTTCGAGTGAACCTTCTTTATAAATTCACGCAGCATTCCTTCTGCGATTTCAAAATCAGCAATGACGCCGTCTCTCATTGGTCGAATCGTGCGGATGTCGCGGTGTGTTCTGCCGAGCATCTCTCGCGCCTCATTGCCGATAGCAACAATGCGTTTTGTGTTCCGATCAAAAGCCACGATTGATGGCTCGTTGAGAACAACACCTTTTCCTTTCATGTGGATGAGAGTATTTGCTGTGCCAAGGTCAATTGCTAAATCTGCCGAGAAAAAAGATAAGAGGCCCATGGATATATCAATAAATAAATGAGTAACTGTTAAAAAAAATCAATGTTTAAAATGCCTGATTCCTGTAAATATCATTGCTATGTTATTATCGTCTGCTGCCTTGATAACTTCAGCATCGCGCACCGAGCCGCCTGGCTGAATCACTGCTGTTGCACCTGCTTTCACCGCTTCAAGCAAACCATCGGCAAACGGGAAAAAAGCATCGGAAGCAACAGCCGTCCCCTTCAAATCAAGTCCGGCTTCATGTGCTTTCATGACTGCTATTTTTGATGAATCGAACCGCGACATCTGTCCAGCACCAACACCGATAGTTCTGTCCGCTCGTGCATACACAATCGCATTCGATTTAACATGCTTTGCAACTTTCCAGCCGAAAATCATTGCTTTATGTTCATCGTCGGTTGGCGCTCGCTTTGTTACAACTTTCATCTGCTCAACATTAATCAGTGTATCATCTTGTGTTTGAACAAGTATTCCGCCTGCAATATGTTTTATGATGATTCCGTTTTGTGTTCTTAATGGTTGAGTTTGCCGCATCAATCGCCGGTCTTTTTTCTTCTTCAGAAAATCTAAAACCTTATCCTCAAAATTGGGTGCGATGATAACCTCTGTAAAAATTTTATCAATGAGCTGAGCAGCTTCTAAATCGAGTG
>JASEHD010000145.1 GCA_030019075.1 Bacteroidota bacterium | reverse complement strand
ATCCGACTTTTATTGTACTAGCGTCACCGTTTACGGTGATGCGGATAAGAATTTTTTCGTTCCGCGGTACATCAGTTATATAAGATTATACTAAACTCTTGGCGGAAAATCAATTATTAGATGGAAAAATATATCGTTCGATCTTCGCTTCATTAACTGCTTTTTCTAAGAGCGATTGAATATCCAAATTAGATTCGGCTTCATCAATCTTTTCGATATTCGACCATGTTTCAGGTTTACGAGGAGCAAGGAATGAGCAGCAATCATCGTATGGTTCTTTCGAGATATCGTGTGTCTTTATTTTACGGGCGATGGCTATTGTCTCCTCTTTATCCATGCCGGAAAGAGGACGAAGAATAGGAAATGTTGCCACCTGATCTATGTTACGTATATTACGTAATGTTTGGGATGCCACCTGACCGACTGCTTCCCCGGTAACCAGCGCTTCTGCTTTTTCTTTTCTTGAAATCGCTTCGGCAATCCTTATCATCATCCGCCGATATAGTATCACTCGCAATGACTGTGGTGTCCGTAGAACAATCTCATTTTGTACATCTAAAAATGGCACTAAATATAATTTTGAATTGAATTGATATCGAGTAAGAATTTCTACTATTTGTTTTACCTGATCGATTGAATTTTGACTTGTATACGGCATACTATGGAAATGAACAAAGATAACCGATGCACCACGTTTCATTATTTGCCAGGATGCAACCGGTGAGTCGAATCCTGCGGACAACAATGATACGACCTTACCACTCACACCAGAGGGTAATCCACCCGCACCTTTAATTTTCGCACGGTAAACATATGCTTCACCATTCACGATTTCAATGAAGATTGTTTCATCGGGTTCAGAAAGGTTCGCATGAACATTAAATTGTTTACAAAGAAATTCTCCAACTGCCGCATTTACTTCCATAGAACGTGTTGGGAAATTTTTGTCAGGGCGACGCGTTACCACCCGTATTGTTTTAAATGTTCGATCATGGAGAATCTTTAGTGCCGCTTGGCAAAATTTCTCAACATTTTGTTCTACAGATACCCCGTAACAAACATTTGATAAACCAAAGACATAAGATAATCTTTCAAGAATTTCATCGGTTATGTCAGTTAAATCCAGATGTAGAATGAAGCGACCATAGCCGCCGTCAATTGCTGATGAATTAACGAGACCACCAACAGCAGTTCGAACATTTTTTAAAAGCTGCTTTTCAAAGTATTTACGATTCTCCCCTTTTAATACTATCTCGTGATGATGTAAAATGATTACCGGTTGCATGATTTAAGATATGAGTTATCCGTGGGAAAAGCAATGGATAGTACTTATTAACTGATGTACGCAAAGGTTATTTTCATCATGCTTCGTTACTACATTGCCGTAAACGGCAATTCTCATGCAAACAAAGCATTCTTAAGAATGCTGAATTTAATCTGCATATGATGAACACAGTCGGATTCATCCGACTTTTATTGTACTAGCGTCACCGTTTACGGTGATGCGGATAAGAATTTTATCGTTCTGCGTAACATCAGTAGTAATAATAGGATTCACTCAGCAGCCCACCTGAGGCAGATTGCTTCTCCCTCAGCTTCGCATACTTCACAAAAACATAATTCGCCGATAAAAGAGAAAGCACAAATCCATGCATCCCATCGAGGAAACCGCGGCGGAGGATAAACATTTTGATAAAGAGATATGGTGGTCGGATTAGGAGATCGAAGAAGGAGCTTCTTTTTCCGCGATCAGTTAAATCTTCTGCCGCTAAAGCTGTATATCGATTGAATTTCTCTAAGTATTGAAAAAGTGTATCATCTGTAAAATGTAGAATGTCATTTTTCAGCTTACCAACATTTCCCGATACTTCAAGCTTCTCGTGAACACGCAGCTCTTTGAATCTAACTGCACTGCGTTTAAAGAGCCGTGTAACATAACCCGGATACCAGCCGCAGTGCTTAATCCACTTCCCAAGGAAATACGCACGACGTGCAACTTCAAAGCCAACAAATTTATTGGAGTCATCTATTATTACACGATTAATTTCAAGAGAAAGCTCTGGCGTAACTCGCTCGTCTGCATCAAGCGAGAGTACCCACTCATTAGAAGTTCTTTGAAGTGCTAAGTTCTTTGCCGCTGCAAATCCTTTCCATTCTGTTATAAATATTTTTTGTGTGAATTGTCGTGCAAGATCAACAGTGCGATCGGTGCTTTGTGAATCAACGATAATGATCTCATTTGCCCACGAAACACTTTGAAGACAATCAACAATGTTGTGTTCCTCATTATGTGTGATAACGATAACGGAAAGTTTATCGAGCGAGCTCTTCACGGATTTTTGTATCGCTGTTTGATTTTCTGAACTTCTTCGATAGATGTTGGCGGTAGAAAACCAGTACCATCCTTCGGCCGCATCTGATACTCCCACACTTTAGAATACTTAATTAGTGCAGCGATTCCTTCCAAACGAGCAATTATAAATCCTTCAATCCCCTTTTTAAATCCCTTTCGAATAAGGAACGATTGAATGGTCGCTTTCAATACGCTTTTGATAATTTTCAATCTGGTAATCTTCGATTCTGTCTTTATTCTTTCAAGAATCTCCAGCGATGTAGTCTCGTTAACCCGATTAATAAACTGAGCAATCGTCTCTTTCTGTTTCTTGATTGCGGGATCCATTCACTTTACCACAAGACTGACAAGTTTATTTTTAACGACAACTATTTTCACGATTTGTTTCCCATCAATATGCCGCTTGACGTTTTCATCCTCAAGAGCCATTTTTTTGAGTACATCTTCATCCATATCGACTGAAACAGGGAACTTGGAGCGAACCTTTCCGTTCACCTGCACAACAAACTCTATTGTATTTACCGCTGTTTTCGACTCATTGTATTGGGGCCATTTTTCAAAAGCGAGTGAAGATGAATGACCCAACTTTTGCCAGAGTTCTTCAGCAATATGCGGTGCGAACGGCGAAAGAAGCAAAACAAATGTCTCCATCATACATCTCGGTTTCACTTCACGATTTAAAAATTCATTAACAAAAATCATCATCTGTGAAATCGCAGTGTTGAAATTCATACCTTCCAGATCGAGCGTAACTTTTTTAATTGTCTGATGCATGAAACGTTCATCATCGCCTGAGATTGGAACATCTTTGATCGTGGAATGAAGTAAATCATTTTCATCGACTAACATTCTCCAGACTCGATTAAGAAACCGATATACACCTTCCACTCCATGAGTTGACCATGGTTTTGTATCTACAAGCGGTCCCATAAACATTTCGAACAGCCGCATAGCGTCGGCGCCGTATTCGCTCACAACGTCATCGGGATTAACGACATTACCACGCGATTTCGACATCTTCTGTCCATCCTCACCAAGTATCGTTCCTTGATTGATCAATCGTTTAAATGGTTCTTTGGTTGATAGATAACCCAAATCGTAGAGAACTTTATGCCAGAATCGGGCATAGAGTAGATGAAGCACAGCATGTTCTGCCCCGCCGACGTAAAGATCTACGGGCATCCAATATTTTTCTTTTTCCTTCGAGATGAATTCTCTGTCGTTATCAGGATCGATGTACCGAAGATAGTACCAACACGAGCCAGCCCATTGCGGCATTGTGTGAGTTTCTCTTTTGACTGGTTTACCAGTTTGGGGATCAAATGTATTAACCCACTCTGTAATCGTTGCCAACGCAGATTCACCGCTATTGCTTGGCTTGTATGATTTACTTTCAGGTAATAAAATTGGAAGATCGGTTTCCGGCAAATCTTTTACGGTTCCATCTGCAAGATATATTAATGGAAATGGCTCGCCCCAATATCGTTGACGTGAGAATAACCAATCTCGCAGCTTGTAATTGATAGAACGCTTACCGAGCCCTTTCTTCTCTAACCATTCTGCCATTCGAACTTTTGCATCTTCGGTTGACAATCCATTGAGAGAAACTTCATCATTTGCGGAATTTACCGCAAGTCCATCTCCCGTGTATGCTTCTTTGGAGATATCACCGCCGGAAACGACTTCGACAATCGGGAGATTGAATTGTTTGGCGAATTCATAATCGCGTTCATCATGCCCGGGTACAGCCATGATCGCACCAGTTCCGTAAGTGATGATCACATAATCGGCAATCCAGATAGGAATATTTTTCTTTGTGGCAGGATTGACTGCATACGCACCTGTAAAAACACCAGTCTTTTGTTTCTCTTGCGTAATCCGATCAAGCTCACTTTTCGTCTTCGCTTGATTGCGATAATCGTCAACGACCTTTCTTTGTTCGGGAGCTGTTATTTCATCAACAAACGGATGTTCAGGGGCAAGTACCATGTAAGTTGCGCCAAACATAGTATCAGCGCGGGTAGTAAACACACGGATTGATTTCTTCGATCCTGCAATCGCAAAATTTGCTTCGGCGCCTTCGGAACGACCAATCCAGTTTCGCTGCATTTCAAGAATACCCGGATGCCAATCAAGTTCTGCTAAATCTTTTTCAAGCCGCTCTGCATAAGCAGTTATCCTTAACATCCACTGACGCATCGCCCGTCTTTCAACAGTGTAACCTTTACCGATCCATTCATCGACTTCTTCGTTGGCGAGAACAGTCCCAAGCTCGGAACACCAGTTCACAGGCATCTCGGAGAGATATGCAAGCCGGTGTTTTGAAATATATTCATATCTTTCTTTTTCTGATAGATGAGATGGAATCGGAAGCTCGGATATTGGTCGGGCTTTATCTAAATTTGTATCGTACCATGAATTGTATATTTTCAGAAATATCCATTGTGTCCATTTGTAATATTTCGGATCGGTTGTATTGATTTCCCTGCTCCAATCATACGACAGACCAAGCATTTTAATCTGACGTTTAAACGTAGCGATGTTCTCTCTCGTCGTGATGCTCGGATGAATCCCGGTTTGCATGGCATACCGTTCTGCCGGCAAACCAAACGCATCCCAACCCATCGGGTGAAGAACGTTAAAGCCGCACATTCGTTTGTAGCGGGAATAAATATCTGTAGCTGTATAACCTTCAGGATGACCCACATGTAAACCAGCGCCCGATGGATATGGAAACATATCGAGTATGTAAAGTTTAGGTTTACTATGATCTTCGGTTACATGAAACGTTTGATTGTCGTCCCAATATTTCTGCCACTTATTTTCGATTTCTGCAAAAGGATAATTCATAATGGATTAAAAATACGGATTTTAAGCGGTATTAACAAAAGTAAGAAGCTATTGCCAGTGGGATGGAGTAGATGAGTATTTAAATAGTTGAGTCCGTTTTATGCGAATGATATTATGAAGTGATGTAAGGCGGATTAGCCACCGGCTCAGAAGTCTGCTGCTACTATCACTTCTGGTATTTCAGGAAGAAACTCCTGACCCTACTTGACGGCAAAATATTATTACATTTTTTTAGCTTCTATCATGGTGGCAGGACTTCCGTCCTGCCACAAGTGAAGCAGAGTTTGTGTCGGAAGGAAACTTCCGACACCACTTAAAATAAAAAACTCCAAAGGGGCGACATGTGGAAAGAGACATTATAACCAAACGTATTTTTTTCTTGACTTTCATGACGGAAATTAACATATTCTTGTAAAAACGAAACGGGTAATCTTGAAGGCAAATTAAGGAGAAAAGAATTTAGCAATGAATTCCTGTCTGATAGATGATCAAGCTTGAATAGATTTTATAAATATCGTCCAAATATCTTAAAATTTATAATCACAATGGAGAAAGTATGAAAGACTTTAATGTATTTTTACTGCTTCTGGTTTCAATCATGATTTGCTTTGGAAAACAAGCAGATGCACAGTCACAAGTGTATGACCAAGATTTGAAACATGAACAAAGCAAAAATGAATTAAGGCACAGTAGGCAACAACTTATATTTGGTGACCAAAAGCACGATGAACTGCTACGCATGATGCCAAATAATATTCGCAGAAAGTATGAGAGAACTGACATCTCAACAGATAGATTTAACAACGAAGAACGAACTAAACAACCTCTTAAAGATTCACGATGGTGGGAGGAATATTTTGGCGCTAGTAAATTATTGGATAGACGGAACCTCAGAAGATATTCTCCACAAAATCGTATACTTCCATCACGATCAATTCCGGACAATGACCATCACACTAACCTATTTATTAATGAGACGCATTGCGACTCGGTATATAAAGAATGGAGTACCGACTATGCCTCTGGTTTAGCTCCTTCTCATGGTATTGCATTCGCTATGGCAATTGATAATTCTGGTAATGTATATGTGACCGGAGTAAGCGAAGGTGCAGGCACTTACACTGATTTTGCTACAGTGAAATATACAACAGATGGTGCTCAAGAATGGGTAACGAGATTTAATAGGGAGGGAAATCCTTATGACGAACCAATAGCTATCGCCATCGATGTCTATGGTAATATATATATAACTGGGATCAGTTGGAGTTCAGACAGCGATTATGACTACGTTACAATTAAATATAATAACGATGGTATCCAACAATGGGTTGCGATCTACAATGGACAAGGGAATACGTGGGATATTGCAACCGCACTCGCAGTCGATGTTAATGGAAACGTTTATGTTACAGGTTATAGTAAAGACAAATACACAACGGCCAAGTATGATAGCTCTGGTATTGAGCAATGGGTAAGCCACTACAAAGGTCCGACCAATTATAATACAGCCGCTTCCATTGGTGTTGATAAGAACGGATATATCTATGTCACTGGAACTAGTGGAGGTTTGGGTTCTAGTTTGGATTACGCCACAGTTAAATACAACAGTGCCGGCATTGAGCAATGGGTTCGTCGTTACAATGGTCCTGGAAATAATTGGGATGCTGCAAACTCACTTGCATTGGATCCAAGTGGTAATATTTATGTAACAGGTGAAAGTTTTGACAATTTTACAAATCAAGACTACACAACTATCAAGTATAACAGTAATGGAGATGAACAGTGGATTAAACGTTATAATGGCAACGGTAACTCATTGGATATAGCAGAAGCCATGACTATAGATACCTCTGGAAATGTCTATATAACCGGTAAGCGTTTTAGTTCAGGTGTTTCCTATCTTACAATAATGTATGATAGTACAGGTATTGAACAATGGGCATCCGAATATTCAGAAAAATCCGCCAATTATGCAATCAACATTACAGTCGATTATTGTGGAAACGTCTATGTAACTGGTTCTAGTTTTGATGCTATCGAGGAAATAACGACAAATGTCGCCTCAGAAATGATTAAATTATACAAAAAAACTGAGG
>JASEHD010000144.1 GCA_030019075.1 Bacteroidota bacterium | reverse complement strand
GTCATCGGTTTGATGAGAACGTTCGACAAAAGGATTATCTTCGGGATGCCCTTTGCGAATGAGGGTTCGAGCAACATTCAAAGGTTCCCAGATGTTAGCGATGGAGCGCTGAAAAGCGCCGGGATAAGTAGCGGCAAATTCTTTACCCCCATCTGACTGCAGGGTAATGCGATGCTTGAAACCAAAGAGTTGACCGCAGGACCAATCACAGTGTGCACTGTAAGCGAGAAAACGTATCCGAGTGACAACATCGATATCAGCAATTTCTTTAGTATCAATCTCAATAGTTTCGAAGGGTTTAATCCTGTTCCAATCAATGTGTGGCTTGGTGTGGCGACGTATTCTTTTTTTACGGATGGGACAATGATGTCGTTTGAGAATCACAGCGATTGTACTTTGTGGTACATTGAGCGAATGCTGGACGGCAAGAAGTACTTGTATACGAGCTTTACCGAAGCCTGCTTTGCGTAGTTGCAGGATATTTTGGATTACCTCTTTGGAAGTTGTTCGTGGATGAGATTTATGGGGTTTGTGCGAAATATCAGACAGACATCCATTGGCTTGTTTCTGTCGTGCGAGGTAGATTGTTGTGCGCGAACAGCATATCTGACGTGCTGTTCGCGCAACATTCCCCTTATTCGCCGCCAGAGTGTCAAGAATGGCTTGGCGAGCGATTACAGGATTGGTTTTTTCTTTGAGCGTACAATAATCGTGGAAGAGTATCGTCATAGGAGTATGAAAGATGTGAAATGGTCTTTAATAATGTTTGCTTGCTGGATACGTGTAAATTACGAAGCTTAATACTTAAATTCCACAATCCTACAATGGCTTTCCATTGATATCCTTTACGTGGATCAAAGTGTTCAGGATCAATATAACCAAACGTAAAAATTGCTTGACTTCATGATAAATAATATATAAATTACGGCAGGATTATAGATTAAACTTGGGTAGGGCGGGAAGCTCTTCTCAAGATGATATAAAATTGATATGTTAGATTAGGTTGGCTGATTCAACAGAGAATTGAAGTAAATAACATTTTCATGTTTCATCTAAGGAGATTTAATTATGAAGAAATATATTTTCTTTTTTGTATGCATTACCTATCTCTATACATTTATATCTGTCCCCCAGGAAACAGGTCAAAAATATTATGATGGACACATTCTCGATGAGTTGAGTCGTCGACCTTTGGAAGATGAAGATTCGCTCTTGTATGAACAATACCTGAGAGAGGAGAGATTATCAGAATCGACATTAGCCGACAGCAACCTTACACTTGTTGGCGAGTGGCCGTGGAAACAATGCTATGCTGTTGCAGTGAGAGACAGCTATGCATTAATAGGTAACGGAAAGTTGATACAGGTAATGGATATCTCCGATCCCTCAAATCCAACTGTTGCTGCTGAGTATAACACAGGCGGACTTGTAAGAGATATTCAATTGCGAGATACACTTGCGTTTGTTTGTACTCGCGGTGGACTACAGATACTTGACATCTCTGATCTATTCAACCCACGCGAAATTAGTTTTCTCAGTTTGATTGCAACAAGGCAGGTGATACCGACAGATTCATTTGCTTATGTGTTAGGAAATCCCGGTGTAAACCCAAGAGTTTTTGTAATAGATATTTCTGATCTGGCAAATCCTTATATACGTTCAAGTATTCTAACAATAGCTGATTGGCCCGTATATATTGGAGTATCTAACAGGTTTATCTATGCTACTGGGATTAACTTCCCTTATCTTACAATAATTGATGCGAGGAATCCGGATTCACTCATTGGTGTAGCTCTTGGTGGAGTTTGGTCGAATGCAATTTGTGTTAGAGATACTTTCTTGTATTTGGGTATGGGAGGGATGTTGGCGGTATTCAGCATCTCAAATCCAATTGAACCATTTTTACTTGATACCATTTACTCCGGTACGGAGTTAGAAATGAGAGCGATAACAGTTGAAGGAAATTATGCCTATGCCAGCCATGATTCGAGTTTGTGTATATATGACATAACAAATCCGTATGATGTTTTTTTTGTTAGTCGATTAAAAACAATAAGAGGTAGATCATTGAAAATAAAAGATAGTGTAGTACATATAGCTACACGCACGGGTTACAATATTATAAATGTAGCAAATATAGATTCGATGCACGAGGTAGGAAAATTTTATACAGGCGGAAGGCCGAACGATATAGCCATACAAGGACACTACGCTTATGTAGCAACCGGCAGGCCGGGATTGACAATACTCGATTTATCAAATCCGATAGCTCCTGTTAGAGTGGGTGTGCTGGATTTTGGTGCGACGTCTTATTCAATTGCTGTGAAGAATAGCTTTGCTTATATAGGGGCTGATGGATTTTGGACCGTGGATATTTCAAATCCGCGAGCATTAAAGACGACAAGTTATACCCCATCTGAAGTTTATTGGACCCAGGATATTGTCGTCAACAAAAATAGAGCATATATTTTGGAAAAGGAACTTGCCATTTTTAATATAACAAATCCTTCGAAACCAGAAAATAAAGTATATTACATAATACCCCATCCCTCATTTCGTCTAGATGTAAAAGACAGTTTGCTCTTCGTTATTTCAGAAGACAGTGGATCAAGTGTTTTAATCGTATTAAATGTTTACGATGTTTCAAATATATTTGAAGTTTACAGAAGCCCTTTCTCTGCAAGAGGAATTTGTGTGGAAGATACAATTGCTTATGTTGCTGATGATTATGGATTAACTATCCTCAATATTTCAAAACCTGGATTTCCCATCCTAAGCTCTATAACAACGCCAGGCTCTCGATCAATAGTTGACATGACACATTTAGGAAAATACTTATATATGTCATATGGAACAATGGTAATCGTTGACGTATCCGATCCTTTATCTCCGAAAGTAGTTGGCCGTGGCGGAGGCAATGTTAGAATCGAAGCATATGACAAGTATATATATCTCTGTGGAGAGATCTTTCTTACAATCATAAGAAACGAGTTAATAACAAGCGTTAAAGACAGCCCGCTATACCCAACCGAGAATAAGTTATTCCAGAATTACCCGAATCCATTCAATTCATCCACAAGTATAAAATTTTGTGTAAAGGAATATGGTTTAACTACAATAAAAATCTTCAATATTGTTGCTCAGGAAATTGCAACAATTTTTGAAGAATATACAACGCCTGGTTATTATACTATTACTTGGAATACAGATAATATTCCAAGTGGGATTTATTTCTACCGGTTTAAAACGAAATCATACTGGGAAAATAAGAGAGGAATCTTAATAAAATGAAGATAAGACAAATACACGAGCGTTCACCGCCATAACAAAAGCCCCCAAAGCTCTAAGCCCTCAATATTCTCGGAAAAGGAGAAACGATCGAAGGACATAGAATTCTTCGAGGGCTTTAAAAAAACTAATAGCCACGACATTCCAGCCCGACAATGCCGTTCTGGCGGGCATGTTGTGGATTTATCGAATTGAAAAGAAGCTGATTTTAGTTCAAAAAATAAGAAGGATATAAAAAATATGAAACAACTGCTAATCATATTAACGACAATGTGCATAATATTCACCGTGATAATAAATGCACAAACACATCGTAAGCCGTTTATTGATGACGAATCTTCTGAGAATTATCTCGATATTCGTGAACAAACACAAAGCTCAACACTTACCGACAGCAACCTAACACTTGTAGGCGAGTGGCCCTGGGGACCATGCTATGCAGTTGCGGTTAGAGACAGCTATGCGTTAATAGGCAACGGGAAGCTCATACAAATAATGGATATCTCAGATCCCTCTAATCCAACTGTTGCGGCTGAGTATAACACTGGTGGACTTGTGAGAGATATAAAACTACGGGATACACTTGCGTTTGTATGCACACGCGGCGGGCTGCAGATACTTAACATTTCTAATTTATTTTCTCCTCAAGAAATTAGTTTCATCAGTCTGATTGCAGCCAGAGAAGTAGTCCCCACCGATTCATTCGCGTATGTTTTGGGAAATCCGCTTAGAAACCCAACTGTTTATATAATCGATATTTCTGATCTGGCAAATCCTTACATTCGCTCTATAACGGGAACAGCAGCCGATTTTATCACACGCCTTGCAGCTAAGGATAGAATAATCTATGTAACCGGCTTCAACTTTCCTAACTTTACCATTATCGATGCACGCAATCCGGATTCTCTTGTTCACCATGATGTTGAAGGTTTGCCGTCAGCATCAATTTGCATACAAGATACGTTTTTATATTTGGGTATAGGTTTGAGTTTGGGAATATTCAGCATATCGAATCCACTCGAGCCTGTTCTTCTTGATACAATATATTGGGGTGCCGAAGACATTATTCGTTCAATGACCGCTCAGGGTAAGTATGTGTATACTTCAAGTAATTCAGGCAATTTTGTTCTCGATGTTTCAAATCCGTATGAGCCAATTGTAGTTGGATATTTTAAAGTATCATCACGTGGTCAACCTATAGTGCTTCAGAATAGCTTGCTTCATATGGCAACAAGAACGGGTTACAATATTATTAACGTAGCAAATATTGATTCGATGTTTGAAGTAGGAAAATTTCTTACAGGAGGAAGACCTAACGATATAGCCATTCAAGGAAACTATGCGTACGTAGCAACCGGCAGACCGGGATTGACGATACTTGATCTCACGAACCCAACAGCGCCGGTGAGGGTTGGAGTGCTTCCCCTCGATAGAGAAACGTGGCATATCATTGTTGCTGATAGCACCGCTTATCTTGGAGCAGACAGCACAGTTTACATTATCGATATTTCAAATAAAAGTTTCCCATTGCTTATTAATACAATTAAAGCAGATACATGGTCGGTTGGATATTTATACGAAAACAATAAACGACTTTATATTATCCACCCAAGTATTCAAACACTTATCTACGATGTCTCGAATTTTCAGAATCTAATTTTACTAGGCTCATATCCACTTGCAGGACGAGAGCTTGTTGTGCGGGATAGTATTGCATATCATGCAAATGGAACGGGGGGATTTGTGATAATGAATATTGGTGATATTCAAAATACAGTTGAGCTTTCCCGACTTCAAAATTCAACGTATTCAATTAAAGTTCGTGATACAATAATATTCATGGCAATTACCGGTGGATTAATGGTTTTAAATGTTTCTAATCCAAGTAATCCTGAATCGTTATCGTTTATTGGCGCACCGTTAGGAGGCATAGATATATCTAGTAACTATAAATATATGTATATGTCATCATACAAGAGAACAATGATAATTGATATGTCAGATCTAAGGAATCTTATTCCCGTTGGTATTATGGATTGGACAGGTAGTAAAAAGATAATAACTTATGATAAATATATTTTTATCTGTCAAGATTATTACATAACTATTTTGCAAAATGATTTAATCACATCTGTGAACACGGATCGTTCTTTCCCTGACAATAATCAACTTCTTCAAAACTATCCCAATCCTTTTAATGCTAGAACAAATATTTCATTTGAATTATCTCACTCTTCTTCTGTATCTCTGAGGATATACAACTTACTTGGCAATGAAATATCTACACTTTTAAACGAACAAAAACCCGCAGGAATATATAATATTGAGTTGAATGCAGAAGGTTTGCCAAGTGGAATTTACTACTATCGTTTACAGACTGGAAAATATTTCGAGACAAAAAAAATGTTATTAATAAGATGAGATCAACTATTTTTCACGAACGTTCACCACCACTGTTAGGTAGTTAAATAAAACAAGCCCTCGAGGCTTCTAGTCTTCAATAATCTCCTACCAGAGAGAATGAATCGAAGGATAGAAAATCCTTTGAGGGCTTTTCTTTTTTAAAATTAACAATTAATAATTTTAATCTATAAAAAAACAAGGAGAAACAAAAATGAAAAAGATTTTTTACATATCGCTAATTCTTGCTCTGTTGTTTATTGTTGCAGATGTTTATTCGCAATACCCAAACAGACAAGTTACAGGTAATCCATACGATCAAAGTGAAACTGCTATTGCTGTGAGTCCCTTGAACAGCATGAACATTATCGGTGCGTGGAATGATTATCGGATTGATAACAACCGGATTTACCGAGCTGGAGTTGGAATTTCTACAGATGGTGGTGGTACTTGGAGAGATTCAATTCTTGATGCAAGTTCGCTTGAGGGATTGTCTGGTTACGACTACGGTTGCAATCCCTCCGTTGCATTCGATCGGTACGGGAATGTTTATTACTGCTATGTTGCTGTAGGCCAAGATGGTGATTCTGCAGCGATTGTAGTCGCTCGTAGCAATAATCAAGGACAAAACTGGACTTATACCAAGGTAAGTTCTAGGATCGAACTTCAGGATAAACCATGGATAACCGTTGATAAAACAGGAGGTACTAATGATGGCCGAATCTACGTAAGCTGGACTGATATGAGGGAATTGTCTGGGGGATGTAATTATACGATCTTATTTAGCTACTCAACTGATCGTGGCGTAACATTCTCCACACCATGTACACTTGCAACAGCGTATGGCATCACAGGTGAAGCTATAGCATCACTTAAACCGACGAATATAATTGATACCACAGCACTTTACAATCAATATTTACAAATGGCTATGCCTGCTGTTGGTTCAAACGGTGAAGTGTATGTTGTTTGGGTTCAGGGTGAATTAGGAATAGACACATTTAAAATAAAAAAATCTACAAATGGGGGACAAAGTTGGATATCCGTCACCAACCCACCAGCATTTATTGACTTAGGTACAAAATATGTTGGCAACGCACGTATAATTGTTCACCCATGGTTAGCCGTAGCACCAAATGGTGATTTATTATTAGTATACAACGAATGGAAAAGTATGAACGATAAAGTGCCAAGGGTTAAGTTCACTCGCTTACCAAACGGAACTCAAAGCTGGTCAACTCCCGTTATTGTGGGTGAAGCATCGGGCTGGCAGTATTTCGGCTGCATAACTGTAAACCAAAATAATAGAATAACTGTCGGTTATATGCACAGCCATCAACCCACATGGCCCAGGCAAGAAACTTGGTCTGCAACATCAACGGATAATGGTGCAAGCTGGAGTTATGAAAAGATATCGGAGATAGACTCTGATCCAAGTTTGGGTAGTTACTATACATATGAATACATGGGCATTGCATCAAGGGCAGCCAATAATCAAGCTTACTACTTATGGACAGATCATCGCAAAGGCAATGCTGATCCGTACTTCATTTCGCTTGTTGAGGTCTCATCGAATTTAAATGCAGGATGGAATATGGTGAGCATCCCGGATACTGTTAGAAGTCCATCCAC